>JAFRPB010000062.1 GCA_017429345.1 Clostridia bacterium
ACCGGCGGGCGGTCATGCTCGCCCCTACAACGACCTGATTAAAAACGGGTGGTTCGACAAAAAAACGGGCGGTCATGCCCGCCCCTACAACGGGCAAAACGTAAAACAAAGAGGGGGGACGCCGATGGCGCGGATCGAGATCGATCTTCTGTCCTACCCGGTCAGGGACGTGATCAACGAGCTGCTCCTTGACCGGACGACAAATGAAAATATCATCTTCGCCACCGACAGCTACGCCGAGCGGGGCGAGGCGTGGGGCGCGAAAAAGCCGATCACAAAAGAGCTTCTGTGGTCCGACCGACCCTGCGCGATCCAGCCGCGGGCGCTGAAAAACAGCGACGAGCGGCTTCAGCGCACGAAAAAACGGGCGGAGGTCTTCACCCCCGCGTGGGTCTGCCGCATGATGAACGATTTTCTCGACGAGGATTTTTTCGGGCGGAAGGACGTGTTCTTCCGCGCGGACGGGAACGCGTACCGCCCGACGGAGGGCGCGATATCGTTCCCCGAGGGCGTGAATTGGCAGACTTACGTCGATTCCCGCCGCCTTGAGATCACCTGCGGCGAAGCGCCGTATCTCGTCTCAAGATACGATTCGGAGACCGGCGAGGTCATCCCGACGGGGGAGCGCGTCGGGCTTCTGGACCGCAAAATGCGGGTCGTGAACGAAAACGCCGCGACGCAGGAGGAATGGCTCAAATGGACCGCGCGGGCGTTTCAGGCGGTCTACGGCTATGAATATCAGGGCGATAATCTGCTGATCGCCCGCATCAATCTGTTCTTAAGCTTTACGGAATATCTCGAGGACCGCTGGAGCAGACAGGCGACGGACGCCGAGCTCAAAGAGATCGCGCGGACCGTCAGCCGGAATCTCTGGCAGATGGACGGGCTCAGGGGCACGATCCCCATGGGGGCGCTGTTCGAGCCGGTGCGGCAGCTGAGCATGTTCGATCTGTTCGAGCCGCCGAAGGAGGAGCCGAAGCCCTGCGCGGTCTACGACTGGCGGGCGAAAAAAACGGTGCCGTATTACGCGTTCAAAGAAGGAGGAAACGGAAGTATGAAGTTTGATTATATTATCGGGAATCCGCCGTATCAGGAGGAAACGGAATCAGATAGTACAAGAATGCCTCCAATATATCATTTATTTATGGATGAGAGTTTTTCAATCGCTTCAAAAGTGGAATTAATAACGCCGGCAAGGTTTTTGTTTAACGCGGGTTATACTCCAAAAAATTGGAACGAGAAAATGTTAAATGATGAACATTTTCAGGTATTGTATTATGAATCAGAAAGCTCAAAAATATTTATGAATACCGATATTAAAGGTGGAATTGCGGTTTCTTATAGAGATAGTGAAAAATTCTTTAAACCTATTGAAGTCTTCACAAAATATTCAGAACTCAATACAATATTAAAAAAAGTTAAAGAAAAAAGCTATTCATATTTAGATGAAATCATTTCATCGCCTTTAAGCTATAAATTGTCGCAATTAATGTTAGATGAGAATCCTGATACTGTTGGTAGATTAAGAACAAGCGCTTTTTCAAAGCTTTCTTCCTTTTTTTATGAATGTGTACCTGACGATAGCCACAAGTATATTGGTATGATTGGTCTTCTTGATGGTAAAAGGACTAAAAGGTATATTAGAGAAGACTATATCGTGGATAGTTCTGATACGTTAAATTATTATACACTTCTTGTTGCAAAAGCAAATGGGGCAGGCTTATTTGGAGAAACACTATCGGATTTCTTTGTCGCAGAACCTGGGATTGGGTTTACTCAAACATTTATAGGTATTGGAAAGTTTAATACAAAACAAGAAGTTGACAATTTAGGGAAATACATAAAAGGGAAATTTGCGCGAGCTATGCTTGGTGTTTTAAAGATAACGCAAGATTGTCCTGGTCCTAAATGGAAATATGTTCCTCTTCAAGACTTTACCCCTGTCTCCGATATCGACTGGTCGCAGTCGGTCTCCGACATCGACCGGCAGCTCTACAAAAAATACGGTCTTTCCCCCGAAGAGATCGCCTTTATCGAATCCCACGTAAAGGAGATGGAATGATGAACGCGCCGAACATTCACTCCTTCTCCCGCGTGATCCCGATGATCTACGCCTACAACACGCCCGGCGTCGCCTATCACGACGGCTGGACGAAGATCGGCTATACCGAAAAACAGAGCGTCGAGGACCGCGTCCGCCAGCAGACCCACACGGCGGACGTCCGCCCCGTGATCGCGTGGCAGGATAACGCCATGTTCAAGGACGGTTCCGGCGAATATTTCACCGATCACGATTTTCACGCCTATCTTGAGACGCAGGCGAAGGTCGAGCGGCAGCCGAAAACCGAGTGGTTCCGCGTCGACGGCGACGGTTCGCTGCTGCTGTTCAACCGCTTCGCCCGCCGTCAGGGCGCCGCCGCCGAAGACGAGCGGCTGACGTATACCCTGCGGGAGGAGCAGGACGAGGCGGTGCGAAAAACGCAGGGCTATTTCGGGGGCGGCGGCGCGGAATTCCTCTGGAACGCGAAGCCCCGCTTCGGCAAGACGCTGACCTGCTACGACCTTGTGCGCAGGATGAAGATGAAGGACGTGCTCATCGTCACCAACCGCCCGAGCATCGCGGATTCGTGGGCGACGGATTTCCGCCGGTTTATCGCGTGGCAGGAAAAACTGGTATTTGTCGCCGAGACCGACGCGCTGCGGGGCAGACCCGGCGTGATGACGCACGACGAATACGTAAAAATGACCATCGAGCGGGAGGACGGCTTTGACTACGGCACGGTGAATTTCCTCTCGCTGCAGGATATGAAGGGCTCTGTCTATCTGGGCGGCAAATTCGACAAGCTCGACTGGGTCTATCATAAGCAGTTCGACCTGCTGATCGTGGACGAATCGCAGGAGGGCGTCGATACCGAAAAGACCGACCGCGCATTCAAAAACATCAAACGGAAGCATACGCTTTATCTCTCCGGCACGCCGTTCCGGCAGCTCGCGAGCGGGCGCTTTCGCGAGGAGCAGATCTTCAACTGGTCCTACGCCGACGAGCAGCAGAAAAAAGAGGCGTGGGACGGCGAGGATTATAACCCCTACGAGGCGCTGCCCCGCATGGAGATGTATACCTATCAGCTCTCGCCGATGATCCGCGAAAAGCTCGAAAAAGGGCTCGAGCTGCCCGACGAGGACGGCGCCGTGGATTACGCGTTCGACCTGAACGAGTTTTTCGCGACGAAGGAAAACGGCAGATTCGAGCATGAGGAAGAAATCAGAAAATTCCTGCATGCGCTCACAACGCAGGAAAAATACCCGTTCTCGACCCCCGAGCTGCGGGACGAGCTGAAGCACACGCTCTGGTATCTCAACCGCGTCGCAAGCGCGAAGGCGCTTGAAAAGCTGCTGCGCGAGGACCCGGTGTTCGGCGAATACGAAGTTATTCTTGCCGCGGGCGACGGCAAAACCGACGACGAGGCGCTGGAGGATCAGCGGCAGAAAAAGGCGCTCGAGCGCGTGCGCGAGGCGATCAACGCGAACGAAAAGACGATCACCCTCACCGTCGGGCAGCTCACCGTGGGCGTCACCGTGCCCGAATGGAGCGGCGTTCTGATGCTCTGCAACCTCAAAAGCCCATCCTCCTATATGCAGGCGGCGTTCCGCGCGCAGAATCCCTGCGTCGTGACCGTCGGCGGGCAGCGCATGCGCAAGCAGACCGCCTATGTGTTCGACTTCGACCCCGCGCGCACGCTCATCATTTTCGACGAGTTCGCAAACAATCTCTCGCCGCGCACCGCGGGCGACCGCGGCGCCGCCGACGACCGGGCGGAGAATATCCGGCGGCTGCTCAACTTCTTCCCCGTGATCGGCGAGGACAGCGAGGGCAGAATGGTCGAGCTCGACGAAAAGCAGGTGCTTTCGATCCCGCGCAGGATCAAGAGTCAGGAGGTCGTGCGCCGCGGCTTTATGTCGAATTTCCTGTTTCAGAATATCTCCAATATTTTCGGCGCACCCGCCGCGGTGCGCGAGATCGTCGGAAAGCTCAATCCCGCGCAGGAGGAAAAGAGCCGTAAATCCGATCCGCATACGCTCGACGCGATGGACGACGTACAGGTCGACGGGCAGGGCGAGGTCGTGATCGACGGGGAGCGGATCATCGGCACGGCGGTCGGGCTGTTCGGGCCGAAGGTTTTTGAAGGCGTTCCGGCGCCGGTAGGGGATCTGATCCTTGACGCGTTTCATGAGAGCGGAGACGTGCATATCGACCGTTTCCATGAACTGACCGAGGCGGTTTGGACCGATCTTTCTCAGCGCGCAGTCACGGCGCAGGAAGCTTACGGGCAGGTCGGCAGCCGCGTCAAAAAACAGATCGATGAAAACAACCGCCGCGGCATAGAGCAGATAAATCGCCTCAAAAAAGACTTTGAGCAGGAAAAGCGCATCGCCGAAACGGAGCGCGCCCGAAAGCTGCGCGAGGCCGAGACCGAATCGCAGGTCCGTCAGGCGCAGAAGGAATATGACGACGCGCTGAGCGGCGCAATGGACAGCTTTACCTCCGCGCTGCAGACGCAGGTCAAACAGACGATCGACGAAAAAACGGCGGAAACGGTCGAGATTCTGGAACGGGAGAAAAAGAACCGCGAAAAACGCTCCGTTGAGGATGAGGTCCGCGCTCACCTGCGCGGTTTTGCCCGCACGATCCCGAGCTTTATTATGGCGTATGACGACGGCGGGCTGCGGCTTGATAATTTCGACAAATATACCGAGGATGAGGTATTTCTTGAGGTCACCGGCATTTCAGAAGCGGATTTCCGTTTCCTGCGCGACGGCGGGGAATACTTCGACGAAGAAAAAGGCGAAATGAAGCTGTACCCGGGACATCTGTTCGACGAGACCGTATTCAATGATTCGATCGCCGAATTCCGCAGGATCAAAGAGCGGCTTGCCGACTATTTCGACGAGACGCTGGACGAGGATATTTTCGACTATATCCCCCCGCAGAAAACGAATCAGATCTTCACCCCGAAACGGGTCGTGAAGCAGATGGTCGATCTGCTGGAGGAAAACAACCCCGGCTGCTTTGACGACCCGACGAAGACCTTTGCGGATCTGTATATGAAATCCGGGCTGTATATCACCGAGATCGTCAAGCGGCTCTTCCGCAGCGAAGGGCTCAAACGCGCGTATCCCGACGAAAAGGAGCGCATCCGGCACATCCTGCGCGAGCAGGTTTACGGGATGGCGCCCACGCGCATCATCTACCTGATCGCGACGAATTATATCCTCGGCTTCGACGCGGAGCTTAAGGAGGAAACAAAGAATTTCGTCGAGGCGGACGCCGCCCTTGCGGCGAAAAACGGAGAGCTGCAGGCGCTGGTCGATCGGTATTTCGGTATTTAACGATTACCGATCGGCTGCCTGTGTCCCAATCTTCATCCTGCAGGGGATGGGAAAAACGCGGAAATGTGCGGGGCAAAATGTAGGGGCGGGCATGACCGCCCGTAAAACCTGCCAGACACGCGGCGTAAATTCCGACGTTGCACGTTTATTGAAATCGGATCTCGGCATTTCTCACCCGCCGCTGGCGGGGTTCGGAACACCGGCGGGCGGTCATGCCCGCCCCTACAATCGACCCGACGGAACAAACGGGCGGAGATATCCGCATCGATAAGGAGGATTATATATGAACAACATTTTCAAAGCAAGCTGGATCAAATCCAAACGCAACAACAAATTCTGCGTAACGGAGTTCCTGAAGGATTTCGAGACGCAGAAAAAGATCGAAAGCGCCGAGCTGAGCGTGACCGCGCACGGCGTGTTCGTCGCCGAGCTCAACGGCAAACGCGTCGGCTGCGACGTGCTCGCGCCGGGCTGGACGAGCTATGAGACGCGCCTGCAGTACATGACCTACGACGTGACGGACCTTTTGAAAAAAGGCAAAAACAAGCTCTCCGTCCGCGTCGGGCGCGGTTGGTATTTCCACAGGGCGAAGGCGTGGGGCAATAAGGAGCTGCAGCCCGACGAGACCGCGCTGATCTGCGCGCTGACCGTGAAATTCGCAGACGGCGGCGAACATCTGATCCTCTCCGGCGCGGGGTGGAGATCGAGAAAGACCCGCACCGTCTACAACGATATGTACAACGGCGAGACCTTCGACGCATCGAAGCGCCGCGGCGCGCTGTCGCCCGTCGCCGTGATCCTTTATCCGAAAGAGATCCTGATCCCGCTCGAGGGCGCGCCGATCCGCGAGCAGGAGCGCATCCCCGGCGCGAAGCTGATCGTCACGCCGAAGGGCGAAAAGGTCATTGACTTCGGGCAGGAGGTCACCGGCTACGTCGAGTTCACTTCCGACGTCCCGGCGGGGACCGAGATCCGCCTGAAACACTTTGAAATGCTTACAAAAGAGGGCAACGTCTATACCGAGAATTACCGTTCCGCGAAGGCGCTGATGACCGTGATTTCCGACGGAAAGAAATTCACGTTCAAGCCCGAGTTTACCTTCTTCGGCTTCCGTTATATCTGCGTTGAAGGCATCGGGGAGCCCGATCCCGCGGACTTCACGGCGATCGCCGTGCATTCCGAAATGAAGCGCACCGGGCGCTTCGAGTGCTCCGTTCCGCTTTTGAATCAGTTCTATTCCAACGTGATCTGGGGGCAGAAGGGCAACTTCCTCGACGTGCCGACCGACTGCCCGCAGCGCGACGAGCGCCTCGGGTGGACCGGCGACGCGGACGTGTTCAGCCGCACCGCCGCGATCAATTTCGACGTGCGCGTGTTTTTCAGAAAATGGCTGCGCGACCTCGCCGCGGAGCAGACCGCCGACGGCGCGGTCCCGAGCACCTGCCCGCTCAGTCAGTTCGGCACCGGGCACGCAAGTCCCGCGTGGGCGGACGCGGCGACCGTGATCCCGTGGGAGCTGTACAACGCTTACGGCGATATCGAACAGCTGCGCGAGAATTTCCCGATGATGAAAAAATGGGTCGATTATATGATCCTCGAATGCCGCCGCAAGGCGAAGGAGAAGAAAACCGGCGCCGAGTATTATATGCCCTGGACGACCGGCGGCTTCGGCGACTGGCTCTCGCTCGATAAGGAAAACAATGAGGACGCGGACGGCAGGACCGACAAGGGCCTGATCGGCACGGCGTATCTCGCGCTCGGGCTTCGCATCGTGAGCGAAGCGGGCGCGGTCCTCGGCAAAGATATGTCATTTTATGAAAACTTTTATGAGCATACCGTCTCGTTCTTCCGCAAAGAATATATGAAGGACGGCCGCATGAAGCAGGATACGCAGACCGCCGCTGTGCTCGCGCTCTGCTTCGGTCTGACGGACGACCCCGCGGCGACGGGCGCGCAGCTTGTCGAAGACGTGAAAAAGCACGGCAGGCTCACGACGGGCTTCATCGGCTCGACCTATCTTCTGAACGCGCTGACCGCGGCGGGCGCGGACGAGCTTGCCATAACGCTTCTGCTGAAGGAGACCTATCCGTCGTGGCTTTATCCGGTCACGATGGGCGCGACCACGGTATGGGAGCGCTGGAACGGCGTTCATCCCGACGGGCATTTCGCGACGCCGGGCATGAACTCCTTCAACCATTACGCTTACGGCAGCGTTTACAGCTGGATGTTCAACCGTCTTGCGGGTATTCTGCCGACGAAACCGGGGTATCGTGCGGTCATTTTCGCACCGTATACGGATAAAAGAATCGGCTCTGTCAGCGCTTCCATCGATACGGATCTGGGCACGGTCGCGTCAAAATACGAGCTGAAGGACGGAGAATGGGTCTTTGAATTCACCGTGCCCGACGGCTGCGAGGCGGTCGCGCAGATCGGCGGAACGCAGTATCCGCTGTCGGCGGGGATCAATACGCTTTCGATCGGAGATTGAGAAACGCTGATTCTGTTTGCGTTGAAAGATCCGGACGCGGGTGAAATTTTGTTCTCGTAAATTTGCGGTAAATTCATGAAGATTTTGTAAACAAGGATAGACGATATTTACAAAATCTTCAATTTTTGCCTCTTTAGGTAAATCTACGATTGCATTTCCGGCAGATTATGATATAATAATAGGGTGTTATACTGTATATTGTGTCAGCTTGCGGAGATAAGAGATCCGTTTGATCTCCGCAAGATTTCTGTTAATTGATAATAATCGGTTTTGTGCGACCGAAAAAGGAATGCGAGCGGAACCCGGTTCCGACGGTATTATTCCGCATTCCTCCGGAATTCAAACGTTAGGAAGTGCTTCCATTTTGGATAAATTCGTTATCAACGGCGGCAAAAAGCTGTTCGGCGAAGTTCTGATCAGCGGCGCGAAAAACGCCGCCGTGGCAATTATCCCCGCAACGCTTTTGGCGAGGGGAAAATGCCGGATTGATAATATTCCCGATATCAGCGACGTTCGCCTCATGTTCAAAACGCTCGAATATCTCGGCGCGAGCGTCCGTATGCTTCACCCGAACTGCTACGAGATCGACACAACGTCGATCGCCGCGACAGAGGTTCCCGGCACGTTTGCCGAAAAAATGCGCGCGTCCTATTATTTCCTCGGCGCGCTGCTCGGCAGGTGCGGCAGCGCAAGCGTTGCCATGCCTGGCGGCTGCGATTTCGGCGTGCGCCCCATCGATCAGCATCAGAAAAGCTTTGAGGCGCTCGGCGCGACCGTGACCGTTGAGAGCGGATGTATTTCCACATCCGCAAAACAGCTGCGGGCGGGGCATATTTATTTTGACGTCGTTACCGTCGGCGCGACGATGAACGCGATGCTCGCCGCCGTTATGGCGGAGGGGCAGACGATCATCGAGAACGCGGCGAAGGAACCGCATATCGTCGATCTGGCGAACTTTTTGAACCTGATGGGCGCGGACGTGCGCGGCGCCGGTACCGATACGATCAAGATCCGCGGCGTCAAGCAGATGCACGGCTGTGATTATTCGATCATTCCCGATCAGATCGAGGCGGGCACCTATATGGTCATGGCGGCTGCCGCGGGCGGCGACGTCACGATCAAGGGCGTGATCCCGAAGCATCTGGAATCCATTACCGCGAAGCTTCAGGAGTGCGGCGCGACGGTGGAGGAATTTGAAGAAAGCGTCCGCGTCGCGGCGGACGGCAGACTGATGAAGTGCAACGTCAAGACGATGCCGCATCCCGGTTTCCCGACGGATATGCAGCCGCAGATCGCGGCGATGCTGGCGGCTGCGAGGGCACGAGCATTGTCTCCGAGAGTATCTGGGATAACCGTTTCCGTTATATCGAGCAGCTTCTGCGCATGGGCGCGGTGATCCACGTCGAGGGCAAAGCCGCGATCATCCAGGGAGTTCCTTATCTCAAAGGCGCTCCCGTGCGGGCGGACGATCTGCGCGCCGGCGCGGCGATGCTTGTTGCGGGGCTGTCCGCGCGCGGAAAAACCGAGATCGAGAATATTCATCTGATCGAGCGCGGCTATGAGCATGTGATAGAAAAAATGACCGCCATCGGCGCGGATATCCGCCGTGTTTCCTATGCCGATCCCGCGTCTTTTGTGAACGGCGTGGGCTGAAAATGATACCGGCCTCCATAGTTTAATGGATAGAATAAACCCCTCCTAAGACTCTGAAACGTCAATCTCCTTTTTGATTTTGGAGATTGACGCGAGTTCAATAAAATAGCAATCTGCCTCCATAGTTAAATGGATATAACATGCCCCTCCTAAGGGCAAGTTGTAGGTTCGATTCCTACTGGGGGTGCCAGAAAGTCCTTGATTTTCAAGGGCTTTTTGTTTTTCTCCCGATCCTTTGTTGTTTCAGGCAGGCAAACCCTTCCGAAATCGAACCCGTGCCCAGTTTTTTCAAAAAAAAGCCTTTTTAGGGCTTTTCCTTGCTAATAAAATTAGCAGGATTTTTACCGTTTTTGCCCCTCTGCTAATCATCCTGCTAATTTCAGCATCCTGGTTTTTTTACTCGCTTGCTAATCGCAAACGGAGAATGACGCGAGTTCAATCATTTTATAAATACCAAAACGCAGCAAATAATCAATGTATTCTATTGCCTCATTTTATGTATAAAGAAAAGAAACACAGCCTGCTATAAGCCATGTTTCTCTGCCATGCTGTTTAATTGTTGTTTTTCAAAAGCCC
>JAFRPB010000063.1 GCA_017429345.1 Clostridia bacterium
CCGGCCGCCGCCTGAACTGAAAAAACTGAAAACGATCAATCCTGCGCGACGGTAGCGGATTCGACGATCGGAAGCGTGGTAAGCTCCTCGGCGGGCGTCACATTCTCGTCGATCGGCTTGGTTTCTTCCGGCGTCTCCGCGCCGATGGAATTCATTGCGGACGTCGCGCCCTTGACCGCGGCGGAAAGGCCCCAGTCGACAAGCCAGACGCCGATACCGATGATCAGCGTGCAGACAAGAACGACAAGGGAGCTTTTCAAGACCGTCTTGCCGTCGGGCCAGATGACCTTCTTGCAGGTTCCTTTGAAATCCTTGAAGAAACGCTTGATCGCATTCCAGATACGGATGAAAATGTTCGGTTTGGCCTCTTTCGGCTTATTTCTTTTAATGCGCTCTTTTCTCTCTTTTTCAGCGGCCTTTGCGGCGGCTTTCGCCGCGGCAGCCTCTTCCTTCGAGAGAGTCTTATTCTCGTCAGCCATTAAAATCTACCTCCGACATTATTTTGTTTCCCTGTGGAGCGTATGCTTTTTGCAGAATCTGCAGTACTTGTTCATCTCCAACCTGTCAGGGGTATTTTTCTTGTCTTTCATCGTGTTGTAATTGCGCTGCTTGCATTCCGTGCAGGCCAGAGTGATCTTGACTCTCATAACGGCACCTCCATAAATTTGTAGCCTCCCTCTCTTTTTTTAAGGGCACAAAAAAATAGCCCTCTTGAGAGGTACAGACAGTGTATCACATCCGCAGCCGTTTGTCAAGTTGTTTGTTTTTAAATAATATACCAAAAACGGAAGCGCGTTTTTGTGAGGTTTTCTACATTTTCAACATAAAATCTCAAATAGTGCATTGACTAATCAACATTTATCAATTATAATATAGTAAATATATTGAGAAATGAGGCTACGGAATGTCAAACAAAAAACCTTCGGGCGCGCTGAACGTGCGCACCTATTCAAAACGCGAGCTCGCCGGCTTCCTGATCGGTCTTGCCGGACAGAACATCATCTATAACATCATCGCTTCGGGCCTTGCGTTCTATTTCCAGAGCGTCATTTTCATTCCCGTAGTGGCTTACACCGCCATTTTCGCCGTCGCGCGGGTCTGGGACGCGGTCAACGATCCGATGATGGGAACCATCGTTGACAAAACAAAAACCAAATGGGGCAAGTGCAAGCCCTATCTGCTGTTCGTACCGGCGGTGATCTGTGTGACGACCATTCTGCCGTTCTTCAACAGCATGTACGCCGAGCCGATCGACAAATACTACGTTCAGTTTACCGAAGACGCCTCCGTTGTCGCGGCGTATTCTCCGGAGCTTCTGCAGGAAGCCTTTACCTATGAGGACAAGGACAATCCCGAGCTGAACGGAAGCTACATCCTCGTGCCCGTGGCGGGAACATGGGAACTGAGCAAAGATGAAAACGGCAACTACATGGTCGGCGACGACGGAAACATGGTTAAGAACGACGCCGTGATCTTCAAAGAGACCGCGGACGAAAACGGCGTCAAGGCCTACACAAGGGTCGTCGACAAGACCGAGGGCCTGACGCTCGTGCAGCGGTTCCAGGAGGAAAAGGGTATCGTCAAGAAGACCGGCACCACCGCCGTGCTGATCGTCGCGTGGGCGGCGTTCTCCTATATTCTCTGGGGCATGACCTACACCATCGGCGACATCCCGCTGTGGGGCGTTACCAGCCTGATGACCGAGAGCCAGGAAGACCGCGCAAAGGCGCTCACCCTTGCCCGTGCCGTTGCCAACGTGGGAATGATCGGCACGCTGTTCACCATGATCGCGCCCTCCTTTAACAGCTTATATATGTCCAAGGGCATGGATCAGGCGCACGCGCTGCGGTATTCGTATATCACGCTTGCCGTTGTGATGACGCTGTTCGCCTCCGCGCTCTTCCAGGTCGCCGGCTTCTCCGTAAAGGAAAAGGTCACGCCGAAGAGCGAGAAGCATTACACGATAAAGGAAAACTTCAAGATCATGTTCGGCAACAAGCCGTTCCGGCAGATCCTGATCTCCGGCATTCTCAGAAGCCCGATCCAGCTGCTCGGCATTATCGCCATGACGCTGATCATGTATTATTTCTTCAACAACGATATCGGCAAAACGCTCTCCGTCGAGGGCGCCGCGCTGATCGGCAAGATCGGCGTTCTTGTCGTCGGGCTGTTCGGCGGCATGATCGGGTTCCCGCTCTTCGCGCCGAAGCTGATCCAGAAATATGAGAAGAAAAACCTGTATAACTTTTTCTCTCTTGTCGGCGCAATTCCCTTCGCGCTGATCTTCGTGCTCTTCCTTGTTTTCAAGGGCAACATTCTGACCTGGCCCGGCATGATCATCATGTCCGTCCTCTTCTTTATGGCGGGCGCTTCCATGGGCTCGCTGAACGTGCTGCAGAGCGTCATGATCGCCGACTGCGTGGACTATGAGGAATACACCAACGGCACCCGTCCGGACGGCGTGTTCTTCTCCGGCCAGAGCTTTATCACCAAGCTTTCGGCGGGTATCGCCACGCTGATCTCCGGCGCGGTTTACGGCTTCGTCGGTTTTTCGGATTCCAAGATCACCTTCCTGAACAACGCGCTGATCGCGGGCGCCGACTTCAAAACCTTCAATCCGTTCACGCTCGGCGGGGCGGAGGTCGGCAAGTTCTCCGCGGCCATGTTCTTCCTGATCTCGATCCCGCCCGCGATCGGCATGGTGCTCGCCGCGATCCCGACGCTGAAATACGCGCTGACCGACAAGGAGCACACCCGCATCCTCGACGAGCTGAACGCGAAGCGCAACGCAGCCCAAGACGCGGAATGATCCGGCAGAAAACCGTATAAATATCCAGAAGGAGCGTTTTTTATGAAAGTCTGTACCGATTACGTACATCAGTACGGGAACACATCATACGAAGAACTTCCCTTTCGCACGGCGGACACCTTTGTGCTGTGCAACGTGATCTACGCGCCGATCGAAAAGGCGGTCGGCGACGGATTCCTGCCCGCGGAGGACGCGAAGACGCTTGCGCAGGCGATCGACGATTTCTATGATTATTTCGACCGCAAGGTCATCTCCTGCGGATTCGTTCTGACGGCCGCCCCGTTCCTCGGGCTGCTGGAGCTGAAGAATTACCCGCGCTACGCGGATCTGAAGGTCACGGGCTGCCGCTTCGTGCTGAACAAGACGGACACCTCGTTCCTCGGCATCTCGTTCCTGCTGGGCGACGACACGCTGCTGGTCTTCTTCCGCGGCACGGACGACACGATCGTCGGCTGGCTCGAGGACGTGGATATCTTCGCGAAGGAGTCGATCCCCTCTCAGAAGCTCTGCATCGACTATCTCAACGAAGCCGCGGCGGCGTACCCGGACAGAAAGATCATCGTCGCGGGGCATTCCAAGGGCGGTTATCTCGCGCTGTATTCCGCGCTCTTCTGCAAGCCGGAGGTCCGCAGCAGGATCGTTCAGCTGTATAACCACGACGGCCCCGGCGACAAGAATTACGCGTGGATCGAAACGGCGGAATTCGAGCAGCTCGCGCCGGTCTACCATCATTTCGTGCCCGGCAAGTCGATGTTCGGCATGATGCTCTGCCACGACGACAATTACAAGATCGTCAAATCGAACCGCTTCTTCGCCCCCTTCCAGCACGATATTTCCTCATGGGGCATAGAGGATACCGAGCCGCTTGAGATCCCCGAGCTGGAATTCATGGGCAAGATGTTCAATTTCACGTTTCGGGATTTTCTGACGAGTCTCGACCCGGAGCGCACGCCGAAATTCTACGACGCGATCCTCGCGATCCTGTTCGCCCCGGCGGAGGAAACGCTGCTGGGCGTCACCTCGCACCCCGTCGCGTCGGTGCGCGATATCGTCAAGGCCGCCGCAGGACTCTCGAAGGACCACAAAAAGGCGCTGCGCAGCCTCGGCGGAGAATTCGTCTCATTCGCGGGCAAGGCCGCCGTGCGCATCGCGAAGGAAGCGGGCAAGCAGAACGCGAAAATCAAAACGCTGGCCAGAATATTCGCGTAACGACGCGCTGCTGCCGTTTTTTATAAGCTGAACTCGTTTTATAACCCGCTTTGACGCAAAACGCGCCGAAGCGAAAAAAGACTGCGATCCCGAAAACGGGAATGCAGTCTTTTTTTCGCTCAATATCTTTGCGTGATAAATTCTGATTTATCGGGATGTTTCCCGCGGCGTTGGGCGACAATTTGTAGGGGCGGGCATGTGTCAAGAGTAAGATGGTATACAATGTAGAAAGGACATAGTATACAACTTTCACAACCTTGAGATTTTGCGATTTATCCTCTGACCGGTTGCTGCATCATACTCAGCAATTTTAAAATTGCGATAGCAGAGGAAGAATGAA
>JAFRPB010000005.1 GCA_017429345.1 Clostridia bacterium
CAACGGCTGACATCTGACTTCTTTTCACTGGAAAAAATCATGCATTCTTTCCGGTCTGGTTTGGTGTGCCCCTTTTCGGTTATTGAAAAAATTTCACTTTTTTCTCATTTTCCTATTGACTTTTTGTTTGCAGACTCCGTACGATACGCCTTTCAGCATATCGATATTAATTCAAATTTATAATACCATATCTTGAGAGAAAATAACAAGTCTTTTTTTTATTATTATTTGAATGATAAAGAAAAGTTAATTATTTAATCATAAAATTTGGTCTTTACAATCCCGGACACACCTGTTATACTATCCTTTATATTGGGTATTTATTGAAAGGAATGATCCTAACATGTTATACACATCCACCCGCGACAATTCCGTCCGCGTCACGGCGGCGCAGGCGATCACGCGCGGCATTTCCGCCGACGGCGGGCTTTTCGTGCCCGTCGAGATCCCGCAGATCGGCGATGAATTTCTCGCCTCCCTGTGCAAAAAATCTTACGTCGAACGCGCGGTCTCCGTTCTGGGACTGTATCTTGACGAATTCACCGCAGACGAGCTGCGTTCTTACGCCGAAGGCGCGTATCTCGGCGGCAAGTATTCGAGCGGCGCGATCGTGCCGCTTGTGAGCCCCGACGAAACGCACAGCATTCTCGAACTGTGGCACGGTCCGACCTGCGCGTTCAAGGATATGGCGCTGCAGATGCTGCCCTATCTTCTCACGGGCAGCGCGAAAAAGATCAATAATGATAAAAAGATCGTGATCCTCGTCGCGACCAGCGGCGACACCGGCAAGGCGGCGCTCGAGGGCTTCCGCGACGTTCCGGGCACGGGCATTCTCGTGTTTTACCCCGTGGACGGCGTCAGCCCCATGCAGAAGCTGCAGATGACCACGTAGCAGGGCGAAAACGTGGGCGTGTGCGCCATCAAAGGCAATTTCGACGACGCGCAGACCGGCGTAAAGAAGATCTTCACCGACGGGGGCGTCAACAAAACGCTCGCCGACCGTGGCTTCGCGTTCTCAAGCGCGAACTCCATCAACTGGGGCAGGCTTGCGCCGCAGATCGTCTATTATTTCTCCGCCTATGCCGATATGGTGAACGCGGGCAAGGTGAAGCTCGGCGAAAAGATCAATATCACCGTGCCGACGGGCAATTTCGGCAACATTCTCGCCGCATATTACGCGAAGCGGATGGGGCTGCCGGTGAATAAACTTATCTGCGCGTCGAACGCGAACAACGTGCTGACGGATTTCATCAACACCGGCGTTTACGATCGCAACCGGCATTTCTATACGACGATCTCCCCCTCGATGGATATTCTCATCTCGTCGAATCTCGAACGGCTTCTGTATATGCTCTCCGACGGCGACGACGCCTATGTGCGCTCGCTGTTCGCGCGCCTCGCGCAGGACGGCAGATACGACGCGGGCGAGCGCGTCGCGACCCTCGTGCGCGAGAGCTTCGCCGCGGGCTTCTGCTCGGATGAAGAGACGAAAAAAACCATCGGCAGCCTGTTCGCCGCCGACGGCTATCTCTGCGACACGCACACCGGCGTCGCGGTCGCGGTTTATGACGGTTATGTAAAGGCGACCGGCGACGGAACGCCCAACGTGATCGCCTCGACCGCAAGCCCGTATAAATTCTCCGCCGCCGTACTTGAGGCGGTGAGCGGCAGAAAGCGCGAAGACGCAGACGAATTCGCCGCCGTCGACGAACTGATGCGCGTTACCGGTATCGACGCGCCGGAGCAGCTCAAGACCCTGCGCGGCAAAACGCCCCGCTTCACGGACGTATGCACGCAGGGCGAAATGGAAGCGCAGGTCTATAAGATGCTGGGGATCTGAGAGGTCAGAAGCCAGAGGCCAAAAGCCAGAGGTCAGAAGCCAGAGGTCAGAAGCCAGAGGCCTGTTCACTTCTCACTGTTCACTTCTCACTGTCCACTTCTCACTGTTCACTTCTCACTGTCTCCCGCTGACGAACGTCGCGCAGATCGTCTCGGCGCTGTTTGTGGCGTGTTCGGTGCCCACACGGATCTTCTCCGCGGAGCATCTGCGCTCGTCCGGGCAGTTGTAAACGCAGTTTTTCGCGTCGCAGACGACGCTGCTCTTCTTTTCTTTCTTTTTGGTTTCCATTTTCGTTTTGTGTTCTCCTTTCTTTTACTTATTCACAGTATTTGCACCCGTGCGGGGTTTCATTCTGTTATGCGGGAGGGAAAAATATGGCAGTCTGGGCGATCGCCGACACGCATCTTTCGTTCGGCGCGAACAAGCCGATGGATATTTTTCCCGGCTGGCAGAATCATGCGGAAAGGCTGAAAAAAAACTGGAACGCGCTCGTCGGCGAAGATGACACGGTCGTGATCCCCGGCGATATTTCATGGGGCATGACCGAGCAGGAAGCCCTGCCGGATCTTGTTTTTCTTGACGCGCTGAACGGGAAAAAGCTTCTTCTGAAGGGCAATCATGACTTCTGGTGGACTTCGATGAAGAAGCTCGGCGAGCTGAAGGACGCGAACGGACTTGCGAGCCTGACGTTCATCCATAATAATTCCGCGGCTGCGGAAAGCATTGCCGTCTGCGGCACCCGCGGCTGGATGCCCGACGCGGGGGACGACGACAAGGTTCTTCGGCGCGAGGCGGGCAGACTTCGCATGTCGATCGAAAGCGCCCTGCACACCGGGCTTGAGCCGGTGGCGTTTCTGCATTATCCGCCGATTTACGAAAACGCCGTCTGCGAAGAGATTTTCTCCGTGCTGAGGGAATACGGAATCAGACGCTGTTTTTTCGGTCATCTTCACTTTGAGAAAACCGACCGGTTCCGCAAGCTCGAACGCAAAGGGATCGTTTTTTCTCTCGTCTCGGCGGATTTTCTCTCGTTCTCTCCCCTGCCGATCGTTCGCGACGGCAAAATATTTTAGATATAATAAAAAAAGATCAAAAAAAATATGGAAATTTGAAATTCAATCTGTTATACTGTTACGGTTGATTATAATTTACATCACACACGGAGGTAAACCACTATGGCAGAAAAACTTACGCTCACACTCAACAGAGAAGAGACAAAGAAGAACGAAGAGGGCAAAAAAGAGAAGGTCCTCGTTCCTTATGAGGCGGGCACGGGCTCGGCGGAAAAGACCGGCGAGAACGAATATACGCTTACCTTCTCGATCCCCGGCAATTTCTTTGAGGCGGCGATCGTCAGGGCTTACAACAAGGCGAAGGGCCGCATCAACGTGCCCGGCTTCCGCAAGGGCAAGGCGCCCCGCAGCATCATAGAGAGAATGTACGGCGCGGACGTATTCCACGACGACGCGATCGAGGATCTCTTCCCCGATCTTTTTGAGGCTCTTACGAAGCTTGTAAAGCTCGATATCGTCTCGCAGCCCTTCGGCTTTGAGCTTGCTTCCGCCGGTAAGGACGGCGCGGAATTCAGCGTGAAGGTCTCCGTCAAGCCCGTGATCGAGCTTGAGGGCTACAAGGGTCTTGAGGCGGAGAAGCCCGAGGTCAAAGAGGCGACCGATGAGGAGATCGACGCCGAGATCGACCGTATGCGCAACGAAAACGCGAGAATGCTCGACATCGACGACAGAGCCGCGCAGGACGGCGACACCGCGAACATCGATTTCGAGGGCTTCGTCGACGGCGTCGCGTTCGACGGCGGCAAGGGCGATTCCTACGACCTCGTGCTCGGCAGCGGGCAGTTCATTCCCGGCTTCGAGGAGCAGATCGTCGGTCACGAGATCGGCGACGAATTCGACGTAAACGTGACCTTCCCCGAGCAGTACGCCGAGGAGCTTGCGGGCAAGGCCGCCGTGTTCAAGGTCAGGCTCAACGCGCTCAAGCTCAAGGAGATCCCGGAGCTTGACGAGGATTTCGTCAAGGACGTCAGCGAGTTCGATACCGTTGAGGAGCTGCGCGCGGACGTCAAGAGCGGCATTGAGAAGCGCCGCGAAGAATCCGCGAACCGCGCGTTTGAGAACAACGTTCTTTCCGCGCTCGGCGATATCGTGGACGCGGAGATCCCCGACGCGATGATCCAGACAGCGATCGACAGAAATATCAGAGATCTTGAATATAATATCAATATGCAGGGCCTCGATCTGAAGACCTATCTTCAGTATTTCGGCATGGACGAGGAAAAGCTTCGCGAGCAGTATGAGGACAAGGCGGAGAAGGACGTCAAGGTCGACCTCGCGCTGGAGAAGATCGCCGAGCTTGAGAATTTTGAGGTGTCCGACGAGGATATCGAGGCGGAATACGACAAGCTCGCGACCTCTTACGGCATGGAGATCGACAAGGTCAAGGCCGCCGTCAGCGCCGACGCGCTCAAATCGGAGCTTCTTTCGAGAAAGGCTTCCGAATTTGTCGTAGCGGCCGCAGTCGCCGTCGCTCCCGCGCCCGAAGAGGACGACACAGAGGAAAAAGAAGAAGCTCCCGCAGAGGAATAATTCTTTTCCAAAGATAAACAATAGACAGAAAGGACGATAAATAATGGCGCTTGTTCCGACCGTTATAGAAACCACCAACCGCGGCGAGAGAGCCTATGATATTTTCTCCCGTCTGCTCAACGACAGGATCATCGTTCTCTCCGACGAGGTGAACGACGCGACGGCAAGTCTCGTCGTCGCCCAGCTGCTGTTCCTTGAGGGGCAGGATCCCGACAAGGACATCAGCCTTTATATCAACAGCCCCGGAGGCAGCGTGACCGCGGGCTTCGCGATCTTCGACACGATGAATTATATCAAGTGCGACGTTTCAACGATCTGCATGGGCATGGCTGCGTCGATGGGCGCTTTCCTGCTCGCGGCGGGCGCGAAGGGCAAAAGATACGCTCTGCCCAACAGCGAGATCATGATCCATCAGCCCTCCGGCGGCTCCCGCGGACAGGCTTCGGATATCAAGATCGTCGCCGATCAGATCCTGCGCATCAAGGATAAGATCAACCGGATCCTCGCCGAAGAGACCGGCAAATCCATCGAGCAGATCGCGATCGACACCGACCGCGACAACTACATGACCGCGCAGGAAGCGCTGGAGTACGGGCTGATAGATAAAGTTCTTTGAGTCAATTCCCATGTATCGGTTTTTCCCGATACATAAACGGAGGAAACTTCATTGGCAAGAGACGATAACAGAAACGAAAAAGACGTGCGCTGCTCGTTCTGCGGCAAGACGCAGGATCAGGTTTCGCGTATGATCGCGGGCCCCGGCGTATATATCTGCGACGAGTGCGTGGACCTGTGCTGTTCGATCATCGACGGCGATCAGGATTACGCCGAAAAACACGGCAAGTATATGAAAGATCCGCCGCCGCAGAAAAAGCTGCCGACCCCCCGCGAGCTCAAGGCGATGCTCGACGAATACGTCATCGGGCAGGACGAGGCGAAGCGCATTCTTGCGGTTTCGGTGTATAATCATTATAAACGTATCCGCTACGGCGGCAAAAGCGACACCGAGATCCAGAAGAGCAACGTGCTGCTGCTGGGTCCTACCGGCGTGGGCAAGACGATGCTTGCGTCGACGCTCGCGAAGATCCTCGACGTTCCCTTCGCCATCGCCGACGCGACCACCCTCACCGAGGCCGGCTACGTGGGCGAGGACGTGGAAAACATCCTGCTGCGCCTGATCCAGGCCGCGGATTTTGACGTGGAACGCGCGGAAAAGGGCATTATTTACGTTGACGAGATCGACAAGATCGCCCGCAAGAGCGAAAACCCCTCCATCACCCGCGACGTGAGCGGCGAGGGCGTGCAGCAGGCGCTGCTGAAGATTCTCGAGGGCACAGTCGCAAACGTTCCGCCCAACGGCGGCAGAAAGCACCCGCAGCAGGATTTCATTCAGATCGACACCACGAATATCCTCTTCATCTGCGGCGGCGCGTTCGACGGCATCGAGAAAATCGTTGAGAAGCGGGAAAACGTCTCGGCGATGGGCTTCGGCGCGGACGTAAAATCAAAACACGAGCTTGAAGCGGGCAAAATCATGGGGCGCGTGATCCCGCAGGATCTTGTCAAATACGGCCTGATCCCCGAGATCGTCGGCAGGATCCCCGTGCTCGCTCCCCTTGCCGGACTTGACAGAGAAGCGCTTGTGCGCATTCTCTCCGAGCCGAAAAACGCTCTGGTGAAGCAGTATAAGAGCCTGTTCAAGATGGACGGCGTGGATCTGGAATTCACCGACGAAGCGCTGAACACGGTCGCCGACATGGCGATCGAAAAGGATACCGGCGCGCGCGGCCTCAGGTCGATCATGGAGGGGATCCTGATCCCGATCATGTACGACACGCCGTCGGACGGCAGGATCAAAAAGGTCACGATCACGGCGGACACGATCCGCGGCGAGACAGGGCCGGAGATCGAACTGAAAGAAGAATCAGCATGAAAGAACACCGATCTGCCGGAAACGTCAGATCGGTGTTCTTGTGAGATGTAAAATGAGAGAGATAAGATATAAGATATAAGAGATGAGAGATAAGTAACGGGAATTTTATGTACAGCGTAAAAAAGAGATTGCGTTCATCTTTTTACTGTTCACCGTTTACTGTTCACCGTTCACTGCAAAAATAAGCGGGCAAATTGCCCGCTTAATTTTTTTGCATTTACACGCCCAGCGCGCCACGGATATTCCAGAAGAAGCAGAATATCGCGCAGAGATAGCGGACGAGATTCACCATCAGACCGTCGCCTTTGTAATCGTAGCAGAAACAATGCTCGCCGTGGATCTTGCCGCCGACCGTCGGCTCGTCGGGCTCCTCCGGCGTATCCGTGCCTGTGGCGGGGATGACCGTGCCTTTTTTGATCAGCTTGCCGCAGACGGTGCAGACAAGGTCGCCGGTGTAGCCGTCCTCGGTCTCGGTGGCTTCCTTCGCGCCCTGACGCTTCGTCACGTGGTCCCCGGTCGCGGGGATCGCGGTATTTTCAGCCTGTACCGCGTCGCAGTTCTCGCACTCCTGATGCTTGACGCCCGCTTTACCGCAGGTCGCCGCTTTGTCTACGACCCATTTCCAGACGTGCTCGCCGGTCGCTTCGATCTCGGTATTTTCGTTCTGCGTCGCGTCGCAGTTCTCGCATTCCTGATGCTTGACGCCCGCTTTGCCGCAGGTCGCGGCTTTGTCAACGACCCACGTCCAGACGTGCTCGCCGGTGGCTTCGATCTCGGTATTTTCATTCTGCGTCGCGCCGCAGTTCTCGCACTCCTGATGCTTGACGCCCGCTTTGCCGCAGGTCGCCGCTTTGTCAACGACCCACTTCCAGACGTGCTCGCCGGTGGCTTCGATCGCGGTATTTTCAGCCTGTACCGCGTCGCAGTTTTCGCATTCCTGATGCTTTTTGCCCGCAGCGCCGCAGGTCGGCTCATCGTCCACGACCCATGTCCAGACGTGCTCGCCGGTCGGATCGATCACGGTATTTTCAGCCTGTACCGCGTCGCAGTTCTCGCATTCCTGATGCTGCTTGCCCGCAACGCCGCAGGTCGGCTCGTCGTCTACGACCCACTTCCAGACGTGTTCGCCGGTCGGATCGATCGCGGTGTTTTCTGCCTGTACCGCGTCGCAGTTCTCGCATTCCTGATGCTTCCTGCCCGCCGCGCCGCAGGTCGGCTCGTCGTCCACGACCCACTTCCAGACGTGCTCGCCGGTCGGATCGATCGCCGTGTTTTCAGCCTGTACCGCGTCGCAGTTTTCGCACTCCTGATGCTTTTTGCCCGCCGTGCCGCAGGTCGGCTCGTCGTCCACGACCCACTTCCAAACGTGTTCGCCGGTGGCAGGGATAGGTCCGGTCGTTTCATTGATAAACTCGCCGCAGACCGTGCAGTAATACGTCAGTTTTTTCTCGCCCGCGCTGCCGCAGCCGGCGGCAGTGAGCACCGATTCCACGGGGGCGCCCGCCTTATGGTCTGTGCATTCATAGCCGTCCGGGTTCACAGATTCCGTGATCCCCGATTTGAATTGAAAAGCGGGCCGCACGCCTCCGCCGACGCCATCGACGTAGGCGACGTAGCAACGGCCGTCGTAGTCGATATTCGCAGCGGAGGCGGAGCTGGACCCCGGCGAGCGCAGCCGCCAACAAGAGTTCTGGTTAAGTGGCAAAACATGTATACCCTGACACTTCGCATAATCCGTTCCCTGTGCGCTCCGCGCGGCATCTCTTCCTGTGTCGGCACTGAATCCGTAAGCAGGATTCAGCGCTTCGCCGTACGACAACAGAAAGATCTTATCGGTCGTGGACGCGCTGTCGTACTGTGAATACTCGGTCAAATGCGCGCTGTTGTCCAACGGGGTCTCAGCGATCAGCGCCTTTTCCGCTTCGATAAACGCGGTGTTGTAAAAATCGTCGTTCAGCCAATCGCGGATCGAGCTTGTCGCGTAGTCGTTCGCGTAAACGTCGCTGCCGATCCCCTGATAACATTCGGAACCGTTTTTGTATATCACGTTCTGGTACGCCTGAGAATCTATGACGCTCTCACACAGGACCAGCCCCGCGGCGGGATCCAGCACCCGCCATTGCAGCGGTTCGAACTTGAAGTAATAGGTATTGCCCGGCCCGTAGCCGTTATCATCCTGATAGCTGGCCGAGACGCTGGAACCATAGCCTGTGGACATCGGACGATAACTGTCAAAGGTGACCGCGCGGTACCGCGCGCCGTCGTACGGCACGTCGGCATAGCGCATCCAGTCGCCCGGGACCATATTTCCGTCATACATACCGCCCGTGCCGCTGTAATAACCGTAGCTGATCCAGGTCTTTTCCAGCGCGTCCAGCGCGGCGACGGTATCCGCGTCCGTGACCTGAGTTTGCGGATAGCCGCCGAATTCGATCAGGTCGCCGACCTGCAGCGCCCCGTTCGGATTGACGGATTCCGTGATCCCCGATTCGAATTGAAAAGCGGGCCGCACGCCTCCGTCGGCGCCATCGACATAGCCTACGTAGCTGCCGCCGTCGTTGCCGACGACCGCAGCGCCGCCGGAGTCGTACCCCGGTGAGCGCAGCCGCCAATAAGAGTTCGAGTCAAGGGGATTAACATATATACCCTGACACTTCGCGTAATCCGTCCCCTGCGCGCTCCGCGCGGCATCTCTTACTCTAGGATCGGAATTGAATCCGTAAGCCGTATTCTGTAATTCACCGTATGACAGCAGAAAGATCTTATCGGTCGTGGACGCGCCGTCGTACTGTGAATACTCGGGCTTATATGCTTTGTTGTCCAACACGGTTTCGGCGATCAGCGCCTTTTCCGCTTCGGAAAAGGCGGTGTTGTAAAAATCGTCGTTCAGCCAGCTTCGGATCGAGCTGGTCGCGTAATCGCTCGCGAAAACGAGACTGCCGATCCCCTGATAATATGCGGAACCGTTGTCGTATACCACGTTCTGGTACGCCTGGGCGTCTATGATGCTTTCACACAGGACCCGACCCGCGGCAGGATCCAGCACCCGCCATTGCAGCGATTCAAACTTAAAGTAATAGGTATTGCCCGGCGCATAGCCGTTCTCGTCCTGATAGGTTTTCGATGCGTCGGAAGAATAGCCTGTGAATATCGGACGATAAGCGTCAAAGGTAACCGCGCGGTACCGCGCGCCGTCGTACATCACGTCGGCATAGCGCATCCAGTCGCCGGGGATCATATTTCCGTCATATTGACTGCCCGTGCCGCTGTAATAGCCGTAGCTGACCCAGGTCTTGTCCAGCGCGTCCAGCGCGGCGACGGTATCCGCGTCCGTAACCTGACTCTGCGGATAGCCGCCGAATTCGATCAGGTCGCCGACGGCGTACCCCTGCCCGGCGGGGCTGTACTGACTGATGTACGGGAACATATAGTCGCCCATTTCCGTCCCGCGCACATAATCGTTATAGTCCTGCCGCGTCGCAAGCCGGAACGTATCGTGATCGTCGCTGAGGAAATAAAAATACGTCCCGTCGGTGTATTGCGCGGCTGCTTCCGCCGGCATGCCCTGCGCCGCCGCGTCCGCGAGAAAGCTCGCGAGGTCGAACCAGTAGTCGCCGACGCTCAGGCCGTCGTCCGAGGTGGGAAGCGTGCTGAAGCCGGAAAACGACGGCTCGCCGCTCGCGCCCGCGGTGAATGACAAAGCGCCGAACACGGAGAGCGCCATCAGCAGGCTGAGCAGGATGCTGACGGGTCTTCGGATGAATGATCTTTGCATGTGTGAATGTCCTCCTGTTTTCATATCGTATTTCACGCGGCGATCCGCACGACCGCCGCCTTTATAAAGTATTTTAATCTAATCTGTCAAGAAAATCAATGATTTTATTCAAAGTTTTAAAAATATACAGAAGTAATTTATTTTGTCTTGTCTTTTTTTCTTATTTATGTTATTGTTAAATAAATAACCTTTTTGAAGGGGGCTGTTCTCTTGCAATGTCCCAAGTGCGGCGGCGATATCCCGTTTTATGATATCCGCCCCAACTGCAAACACTGCGGCGTGAACATCTGGTATTTCTCGCAGCAGACCCTGCTGATCCGCGACGCAAAACGCACGGAGCTCGAGGCTGCCGCGGCGCGCATGGTGATCGCCCGCATCAAGGCGGCGTTCATCGGCAGCAAGGCGGCGATCGCCCGTCTCGTGATCACGGTCTTTTCGATCGCGGTGCTGATGCTGCCCTTCGGCTCTGTGAAGCTGACCGCGCCGTTTTATGAAAGGACGCTTTCCGCGGGTCTGATCGGCGTGATCAAGGGCGCGATCGACGGCTCGCTGATGAAGATCCCGGAGTATCTGCAAAGCGCAATGTTCTCGCGCTACACAAAGGCGTTCCTGCTGCCGGAGGGGGTCCTCGCGGTCCTTGTTGTGCTGGCGGTCGTGATCTTCTGCGTGTATCTTCTCAGCTTTTTACGGCTTGAAAAAATGACGAAGGTCGTCAGAAACGCTTCGCTCATCGGCGCGATCATCGCCCTTCTCGGGCAGATCGCGGTGCTGATCATGAATTTCGTAACGCCGCAGCCCGAAACGCCCGCGGCGGAATTTCACGCCGGGTACGGCGGTTTTGCCGTGGCGGCGGTATGGTTCGCGCTGTATTTCATCAACCGGCTGATGCTGAAAAACGGCATCGAGCCCACCTACCGCGAGAACGACATCAAACGCCGCGAGCTGCTTCACAAGTTCCGCGCCGGCGAGATCGATCTCGATTCGCTGCCGCTCCCGGTCATGGAGAGCGAGGAAGAGCGCGAAGAGCGCCTGAAAGCGCTTGCCGAGGCGCTGAAGGCGGAAGAGGAGGGCAAAGAGCTATGAGTAAAGCAAAGCCGATGAAAAAAGGCGTGAAGGTATTTCTCATCCTTCTGATCGTCCTCGTTTTGCTGGCCACCTGTTTTGTCTGCGTCGCGATCTACGCGCGATACGAATTTCAGAAGGAACGCACCTGGCTGCCGCCCGTATTCAGCCCGCAGCAGGCTTCCGCGACAGAGCTTCCCGACAATGCCGCGGACGCGTATGCTTATGCGATGCGTCTTTACAAAGAAGCGGTCAGCTCCGACAGAGCGGAGGGCAGCTGGCATACCGACGTGGATCTCGGCGGGGACGTCGTCTGGCCCTTCTCGGAGATCGACAACACCCTTGTCGATGAGATCCGCGCTCAGGCCGCCGGCGCGGTGCAGGCGCTTTATCCCACGGTGTACAGCGTCAAAATGTCCGACGAGGCGGCGGATGAGATCCCCGTGATCGACCTGAAGGAATCCGAGATCCTCGAATATATCTATGATCCCGAAAACATATTCAACCGCAAAGGCGAATACCGCAGCGATACCTATGAGATCGTGTTCAAGGTCGACCCTTCCTTTGAAAACACGGACGATATCGCCGGGAGCGAGGTCTATCGCGGCGTATGCGACGCGCTGAAGGACGCGCTCACGGTAAACAGCGCTTCGTTTGAAGTCAAAGAGGTGGAGATCCGTTTCCGCATCGACCGTCTGACCGACCAGATGCAGAGCGTCGATCTGATGCGCAGCTACGACGTCACCGCCGACGTGACGCTGACGGACGCTTACGCTTCTCTCGTAAAGACCGACGCGGAAAGACGGTTTACCGTCACGCTGCCCTACAGGGCGACGGAGCGGATCAGCTTTATGTGGTACGGCCTGCGTTTCACCAAGGATTATATCGAGCAAAAACCCGACGATATCGACACGTTGCCGATGGATGTTTACGTCAACGCCGCAGCCGTGCAAGGGCAGGATTTCACCATCGAGTATGATATATCCGACCCCGAAACGATCGAGATCGACGCGGACGCCGTATTCACCGTGAACAAGCGCAACGACGTCTCCGACACCGAGGGCGTCAGGGTGACGGCGATCCTGAACTATGAAGGCAAAACCTATAAAGACGATCTTATCGTGTATATCTCGGAGCTGGACAAGACCACGACGGGCGTACGCTTCTGGCGCGACAGCTTCATGGTCGCGGCGGGCGAGACCGCGGCGATGCCCGTGGATATCCGCGTGCCGGTCAACGAACAGTCCGACCTGCGCTCCGAGGAGGAATACGAGCTTCTGCTCGATATCTCCGACCCGCAGGCGCTCTCGATCGAGATTGACAACAAAGACCTGTTCGCCACCGGGCTGAAGGCTTCGGCCGATCCCGTCACGGTGAAGATCACGATGAAGTGCGGCGGACACACTTATTACGCAGAGATCCCCGTGACGGTAACGGAAGGAAAGGAGGCGACGGACAATGGCTGACAAAAACAGCACGGCGCCGGGCATAGCGGAAAACGCCGCCGAAAAAAATGTATACCGCAGTTATAACTACGTGGGCACGAAGGAGACCGTCGCGTATCTTTTCAACGACTGGTCGAACACATTCAACATCAGCGGCTACGGCGGCAGATTCATATGGGACGTGGTCAAGATCGACTTCGGCATCTCCGCCATCGTCGGTCTGTTCACCGGCACATGGGACGTGATCAACGATATCTTCATTTCCGCGTTCGTGGATAACTCCAGATCCCGCCTCGGCAAATTCCGGCCGTATCTCGTGCTCCTGCAGATCCCCCTGAGCCTCATCGGTCTGCTTTACTGGTTTCTTCCGTATATGTTCCCGAACACCGCGGGCACCTACGTGCCGAAGCTGGTCTTCTACTTCCTCTTCGGCGTGATCACGGAGACCGCCGGCACCTTTACCGGCATCGCAAAGGCGGGCTATATGAGCACCATCACACCGAACCCGAACGAGCGTGTGCGGCTGATCACCCTCGCGGAGCTCCTGACGGGTTACATGGGCGAGGATATGCCCGGCTACATCTTCGGTTTCCTGTACGATATGGTCGCCACCGGTCGATGGAAGATCCAGCTTCGTTCGATCTTCGTCGGCATGGGCGTCGGCTGCGCGCTGATCTCCTCCGCGTTCACGTTCTGGTTCTTCCTCGTGTCGAAGGAGCGCGTGCCGCAGACGCTGGAGCGCCCCGATATCAAGCAGGGATTCCTGGCGATCGTCAAGAACTATCCGGTTCTGCTGATGGCGCTCTCCGATTTCTTCGGCAATTTCGCCATCGGTATGGGCGAGAAGGACTACTGGATCGACGTGCACGGCGCGAATACGATGATCAACACCGTGCTGGCTCTCGTCAGCGGCATTTCGGGACCCGTGGGCAGTATTTCCTACGCCTTCGTCGCCCCGCTCAGAAAGCGCTTTTCGTCGAAATTCCTCTGGGTCGGCGCGGATATGTACGGCGATATGCTGTGCCTGATGTTCTTCCTGACCGGCTTTATCAACAACAATTATAAAAAGCTTAAGCCCATGCTGATCGTATACGGCTTCCGCGAGTTCTTCGCGAAGCTCCTCTTCGGCGTCAACAAGGTCATCAACGCGGACCTGTGGAACGAGGCGATGGATTACTGCGAGTGGAAGAGCGGCTACCGTATGGAGGCGACCACCGGCGTCGCAAAGAGCCTGGTGCTCAAGCTGCAGGGCGTTGTCAAGAGCTCGATCTTCAATCTGATGATGAAAAAGATCGGCTACGTGCAGGGCAAGAAGATCGGCACGCAGACCGAGAAGACGAAGCGCTGGGAGTTCATTCTCTGCGCCATCATGCCCACCATCACCGGCGCGCTCGGCATCGTACCGAAGATGTTCTGGCCGATCAACAGAAAAAAACACGCGCAGATGTATTATGAGCTCTCCGAGCGCAGAAACAACATGGTATCCGATTACGTCGATACCGTAGTCGATAATACCGACAGTGATTCCAAACGGTAATTCCGTTTTTTACCGTATACCGAATGAAAGCATATGCGAACAAAAGGAGTGTTCTTCATGAAAAACGGCGCAAAGAAAACGATTGCTGTACTCTTATCCGTGCTTCTGCTCTTCTCCGCGATGAGCGCAGGGAGCTTCGCGGCGGATACGGCTTACGGCCCGTATGAGTACGACGATATCGCGACCGGTCCCGACGGACCGCGCGAGCCCGTCAAAAGCGCGTCGATGAAGCCTGCGGAGAAGTTCTTCTATAATGCCCTGAACTTCATCGCCGACGGTCTTCTCAAAGTCATTGTCGGGCTTTATCCCGCGCCGTCGACATGGAAGAATGTCGACGAATTTGACGATACGTATTATCTCAAGGGCCGCGAGACCTACGCGACCGAAGCAGCCGAAGATAATTTCTGGAGCGTCGGCTACGGCTCGCGCTCGATCATCCCCGACGATTTTACCGCCGACAAATATTACATCGGCAGAGATCTGACGAACCGCCTCGCGCAGGGGATCAACGACGACTGCCGCGTGCGCGCCGCCGCCTTTGACGACAACAGCGGCGAGGGGATCGTGATCTTCGCCGCCGCCGACGCGCTGGGCGTGACGAGCGCCGACACGCTCGCCGTGCGCGAGAACGTGATCAAGTGGGCAGAAGAACAGGGCGTGAAGATCGCCGCGCTGAACCTCTCGGCGACGCATTCGCATTCCGCGATCGACGCACAGGGCGTCGCGACGGAGTCGATCTACAAGCTTTTGACAGCGGGCTTCAAGAATATGTTCCGCATCGACAAGGATCAGCGACTTGAGAACGCCGAGAATTTCAAAAAGTTCTATATAGGCGCGATCACGGAAGCGGTCAAGGAAGCGATCGGCGACATGAAAGCCGGCAAGCTCTATTACGCGAAGGTCGATTTCGACGAGTACCACGTCGACAAGCGCGGTCTGATCGCGGACGAGGACCTGCCCGACACGGCGATGTTCAAGTTCGTGCCCGACGACGGTTCCGCGGGTCTTGTAATGGCGGATATTGCCTGCCACCCGACCACCTTCAGCGCCGGGAACGGCCTGTTCAGCGGCGACTATATCTATTATATGGAACAGCGCATCGAGGAAAAGACCGGCTGCCGCTTCCTGTTCACGCAGGGCGCATCCGGTCAGGTCTCGAAGAAAAACGTCGGCGTGGACGAGAGTAAGCTGCCCGAAGAGGAACGCCTCGGCGCGACGACGCGCTACGTCGGCAAAGTGTTTGCGGATCTGCTGATCGGCTCCGAACTTGAAGAGCTCCCGCCGGTCCTCAACGCGAAATACACGAACTTCATGTATACGCCGACGAACCTGATCCTCGCGCTGGCGGTCAAGGCGCAGCTCGTGAACAATCAGGTCTACCGCGACGGGCTCGGGCTGCGCAACATCAAGATCGCGATGGAAGAGGGCTACGTCGAATTCGGCGGCAGGGTCGGACTGTGCCTGTTCCCGGTGGAGCTGTATCCCGAGGTCTTCCGCGGCGTCGGCATCATCAACGGCGGCGATTACGCGGCGGTCTCGTGGGACGGCGGCGATTGGGACGCGCCGGTGCCCGAGCAGCTCGCGCCGCGCGAGGGGATCGATATGTTCGCCCTGCACCTGTGCAACGACTCGCTCGGTTACTGCGTGCCGGATAACAATTTCGCGTTCTTCGGCCACATCATCGGCGACGAGATCGCGGACGAAACGCTCTCGCTCGGGAAGAACACCGCGTCGATGGTGGTTTCGGAGTTTGAGAAGCTGATGAGAAGTTTCTGATTTATCGAGGTCTTCGACCTCTCAATAATTCGGAATGCTGAATTCGGAATTCGGAATATCGGTGCGGTCGCAAGCGACACGCCATTATAGAAGATAATACCTTTATTCTGTGCGCAAGGGCTGATTATCGATTGCCTTTCCATTGCATTTTGAATTAAGATACTGTATTTCTCTATAATAAAAAAGCGCGAAGCGCTTTTCCAAAATTCCGCATTCCGCATTCCGCATTCCGAATTGAAAAATTTTGATCTTACGGCTTTGCCGTGAGATCAGAATTTTCTTTTAAACTCAATAAACTTTCGCGTCTCTCCCGCAAGATAGATCTCCCGCAGCGGGCGGAGAACGTGGGAGACGTTGTAAAATACGGTGAACGCGGCGGAGGTGGAGATATTGTTTCTGCCGCGCTCGATCCCGTCAATGATTTTTTTCGCAGCCGTTTCCGCGCTCTGCAGCGGGAACGGCTTTCTGATCGGCAAGGGACACGCCTTGCGGTAAAACGGCGTATCCGCCGCGATCGGCCAGGCGAACACGAGGCGCAGCGAGGTCGGCTTCTCAAGCCGCACCGCCTGACGGAAGCCGTTGAGCGCGAATTTTCCCGCCGAGTAAAGCGCGTAGCCGGGCAGAGCGACAAGCCCGATCGCGCTGCCGGTGATCACGAACGTCCCCTTCCTGCCGCCGAGGTGCCGCCGGTATTCCGCGTACGCGTACATCGGCGAAAAAACGTCGGTCGAGAAAAGATCCGTCATTCTGCCCCAGTCGGTGTAGTTGAAATCCTCGTAATACCCGAAGCCCGCGTTCGCGAAGAAAAGATCGATCTTTCCCCCGCCGAAGCACTCCCCCGCCTTTTCAAAGACCGCGTCCACACCCGCCGCCGAACCGAGATCCGCGTCGAACGGGATCACGTTTTCCGAATAGTACGAAAGAAGCTGCTCGGCGTGCCGCGACACGGCGAGAATTTTGTTCGTCTTCTCTTTCGCGAGAAGTTTCAGCATCTCAAGCCCGATCCCGCTCGACGCACCTGTGAGAACGACGTTTTTACCGATGATCTTCATTTCAGCCATCCCCTTTTTTTGTATTCTTCCCCGAACTGGCGGGAAAAATACAAAAATAGACATGTTTTCCCGTCTCCGTCGAAATACGGAGATCGGACATCGAAGTTCGCGCTGAATGCGCCTTGACATTTCCGGTTTTCTCTTGCTTTTTTCCGTATTTCTGCTATAATACTAACAGAACAAAAGGACGGTGAGGGATATGGCGACGCCTCTGGCGGACAGGCTGCGGCCGAAAACGCTCGACGAGATCGTCGGGCAGAAGCATCTGATCGGCGAGAACAAACCCTTAAGCAACATCATCAACTCCGGCGAGCTGCCGAATCTCATATTCTACGGCCCGCCCGGCACGGGCAAGACGACCGTCGCGGAGATCGCTGCAGGCGTGACGGAGAAAAAGCTTTTCAAGCTCAACGGCACGACCGCCTCGATCGCGGACGTCAAGAAGATCGTCGCCTCGCTCGACGCGATCGACACACGCGGCGGGATATTGCTCTATCTCGACGAGATCCAGTATTTCAATAAAAAACAGCAGCAGATCCTGCTGCAGTATATCGAAGACGGGCGGATCACACTGATCGCCTCGACGACGGAAAACCCGTACTTTTACGTCTATTCCGCTGTACTCAGCCGCTCAACGGTGTTTGAGTTCAAGTCCGTGGATGCTTCCGATATCAAGATCGCCGTGCTGCGCGCATTCAATATTCTCTCCGAAGAAATGAACGCGCCGCTCGATATCGAACCCGGCGTAATAGAGCAGATCGCGAACGCCGCGGGCGGCGACGTCAGAAGCGCGATCAACAACGCAGAGGCGGCGCTTCTCGCCTCTCCCGTTCCCGCGCAGGGCGAACCGCGCAAAATCACGCTCGAGACCGCCGTCGGCGTCGGCAGGCAGACCGTGATCCGCTACGACAAGCTCGGCGAGGAGCATTACGATCTGCTCTCCGCCTTTCAGAAGAGTATGCGCGGCTCCGACGCGAACGCCGCGATCCATTACCTCGCGCGGATCTTAGAGGCGGGCGATCTCGCCTCGGCGACGCGGCGGCTGATGGTATGCGCCTGCGAGGACGTCGGACTCGCTTATCCGCAGATCATCCCGATCGTAAAAGCCGCGGTGGATATCGCGTTTCAGGTAGGGCTCCCCGAAGCGCGCATCCCCCTTGCTGACGCGGTAGTCCTTGTGTGCAATTCACCCAAATCCAACAGCGCTTACAACGCGATCAATCTTGCGACCGAAGATCTCAAGCGCGGAAAAACCGGACCGATCCCCCGTCAGCTTCAGAACAAGCACTACGACGGAGCGGACGCGGCGGTAAAGGGGCAGTTTTATAAATATCCGCATAATTTCGAAAACCATTGGGTGCGTCAGCAGTATCTGCCCGACGCGATCAAGGACGCCGTCTATTACGAGTTCGGAGACAATAAGAACGAGCAGGCGGCGAAGGAGTATTGGAGTAGGATCAAAAAATTCTGATTTATCGGGATGTAAGGCAGTAGGCAATAGGCATTAGGCATTAGGTAACAACCGAGGGCGCACTGCGTAAAATTGACAAGTCTATTGCCTAATGCCCAATGCCTGATGCCTGTAAATTCTGATTTATCGGGGCGTTCACGCCCCGATAAATCAGAATTTACACTTCCACCGTCCTTCCCGCGTTCAGCGAGAACAGGACGGTTTCTTTTACGTTGACGCCGAACATCTTTTCGACGGCTTTTTTATAGATGCGAAGCTGGCCGCGGTAGCGCTCTGCAAGCTCCTTTGAACCCGCGTGCGCGTCGGTCTTGTAGTCCACGATCACAGCGCCCTCCGGCTCGAAGAATACGAGATCCGCCACGCCCTGCACAAGAATTTTTTCACTGCTCGTCACGTCCGGATAAAGCTCATAAACCGGCATCAGAAGCCGGAATTCCAGCTCGCGGAACGTCTTCTCCGCCGCGGCGGCGCGTCTGCCGACAGATGAGGACGCGAAAGACGCGATCTTTTTCATATCCACAAGCGAAGCGTCGGCGGAGCTGAGAAGTCCCCGCTCGACGAGACGGCGTTTTTCACCGTCCGGGTCTGCAAGCACGCCCGCGTAGTCGCAGTATTGCAGCGTTTTGTGGTACGCGGTGCCGCGCGCAGCTCCGGTGACGCCCGCAGATGCGAGAAACGCGGGTTGACTCAGCGTAAGATTCTCAAAGCTCGTTTCTCTGCCGGTAAAGCCGGAGGCCGTGATCTTCGCCGGCAGTCCCCGCAGCTCGTTATGGGGATAGACATATTCGATCCGACGGCGCAGCTCGTCGTATTCCGCGGCGGAGAAGGGTTTTCTGTCGATCGTCGACGCCGCCCTCTTTTCCTCTGCTTCGGGCACGTCTTCCGCCTTACGTTTTACGAAAAAGCTGAATCGGACGCCTGCGTCGCACTCAGCCGTCTCGCCCTCGAACTGCGCGGCGGAGCGCAGCCGCTCCGCGTCCGGGTGCCGCATCAGCGCGCCGAGCAGGACCGTAAGCCAGTCTGAGCTCTTCAGAACGCCGTAAGTGATCGGTTTTCCCGACGAGGGCAGCATCGCCGCCGCTTCCCCCGCTTTTTTATCGAGATCGGACACGGAACCGAAGATCACGAGCCGATACACCGCGCGCGTCAGGGCAACGTAAAGCAGGCGGATTTCTTCCGTAACGGCGTCCTCCCGTTTCTTCCATTTTACCGCGGCGAGCGGGATCGGCGTGTATTTTTTCAGTTCCAGACGGTCGACGATGCGGATCGCCGCGCCGAAATCGTTATCGCAGAGCACGTCCGCGCGAAGCTCGGAGATATTGTATTTTTTCGCGGTATCCGCCAGCAGCACAAACGGAAATTCCAATCCCTTGGATTTATGCGCCGTCATGATCGTGACGGCGTTTTCCGACTCGCCGCGCACGTCGGGCACATATCCCTGTATACCCGAGCGGCGGAGCGCGTCAAGATACCGCAAAAAACCGGGATACCCGATTTTTCCGCTCTTCTCATAGCTTTGCGCCGCGGTAAGGAAAACGCCGAGCCCCTCAAGGCGCTGCTCTCCCCCGGGCATTGAGGTGATATGCGCCGCGAAATCCGTCTCATACAGCATATAGCGCACAAATTCCTCCGGGCGCATTGAAACCGAAAGTCTCCGCCACGAAGAAAGAAACGCGAGAAATGAGCGGCACTTTTCCGCAAGCGTGAGGTTTTCTCCCTCAGCGCCGGCGTTTACGCAGTCAAAGAGCGCGTCGGGCGAGAGCTTTCGCAGCGCCGCCGCGTCGTCGTGCGTAAAGCCGAACAACGGGAACAGAAGCACCGTGAGCAGCAGGTCGTCCGCGCGCGGATTGTCGACTACGCTCAGCAGCGCGCCGAAAAGCTGCACCTCCGGCAGGGAAAACCGATCGACGTTCGCCTCAAACTGCACCGACACGTTTCTCTCTCTGAGCGCGTCGGCAATGACCTCGGCTCTGTCCTTTACGGAGCGCATCAGCACGCAGAAATCGGAGAACCTTGCCGGCCGGCGCTCGCCGCGCACCGTGATCTCGGTTCCGGCGGCGACGGTATTCACAATATAATCCGCGATGCGTTCGGCGTCCGTCGCGATCGAGCCCGCGTCGGACTCCGTGACGATCACCTCGACGTCGCACAGATCGCCCTTATCCTCGTCCCTGCCGCCGTAATACAGGTATTCGTCTTCGTTATAGTCGATCCCGCCCGCGTCCGGCCGCATCAGCTGACGGAAGATAAAATTCACCGTTTCGAGAATACCCGCACGGCTGCGGAAGTTTTTGCCGAGGATCACCCGGGCGGGGAATACGCCGTCTTCAACGGGCCTGGCCTCGCCGCAGCGATCCGTGAAGATCTTCGGTGTCGCGAGACGGAAGCCGTAAATGCTCTGTTTCACGTCGCCGACGACGAACAGATTTTTCCCGCCGTCGGAAATCGCGGCAAACAGTGCGTCCTGCGCGCGCGTCGTATCCTGATACTCGTCGATCAGCACCGCGTCGAAGCTCGATGCGACGCGGCGGGCAAGCTCGGTGGGAACGAGCGCGCCGTCTGACGTATCGTAAAACATATCCAGCGCGAGATGCAGGATATCGGAGAAATAATACCCGTCCGCCTCATGCTTCAGCGCGAGCAGCCGCTCGTTGTATTTCATCGTACACTCGATCAGCTTCAGCATGATCGGGCGCAGAAGCTCCGCATCCTGCATATACTGCTCCGTCGGCACGTTCATATCGTCGAACGCGTCGGAGATAACGCTTTTGACCTTCGAGCGCAGCAGCTTGACCTGTACCGTCTCGGGCAGGTCGCCGACGCCCTTCACGCTCTTCGCTCTTGCCTGAACGCCCGCGACGGAGGCGGCGTTCAGCAGCTCATCCCACCCGCGGGCGGAACGCATCTTTCGCAGAACGTCGCATATGCGGTCAAGATCCTCTCCCAGCGCGGGAGCGTAGGCAACGGAAAGCAGCTCGTTATACGACGCGATATCCTGCGCGCGGCGAAGAAGCGCCGCGGCATAATTCAGCGCGCGATACAGATTATCGATCAGATATTTGCCCCAACTTGTCTGCTCCGGCGAGCGGATCGTCTCGTACTGTTCCGCGACCTCACGCAGCCACAGCGCGGGATCGGGATGGGAGTCGGCGAAATCGGCTAGCTCAATGATGCACCCGGCCAGATGCGCATCGCTGCTTTTATGCAGGAAACGCTGCGAAAGGTTTTGAAAGACCTCGTCTTCGGCGGCGTAATAGTCCTCAAGCACTGCGGATACCGCCCGTTTTTTCAGCGAATCCAGCTCATTTTCGTCGATCATGCGGAAATCCGGCGACACGCCGACGCTCTCGAAATTCTCGCGCACGATACGAACGCAGAAGGAGTCCATTGTGGAGATCGTCGCTCTGTCAAGCTTGAGCATCGCGTTTTCGGCGATCCTGCTGCCGACGGCGCGCGCGCGCAGCGCCGCCTTGATCTTGCGCTTCATCTCGGCGGCCGCCGCCTTTGTAAAGGTGACCATCAGAAGCCGCTCTGGCTGCAGCGGATTTTTTTCGTCGGTCAGCATTCGTATCACGCGCTCGACGAGCACCGCGGTCTTGCCGCTGCCCGCGGCTGCGGAGACGACGATCGAGCCGCCCCGGGTGTCGATCGCTTTCAGCTGATCGTCCGTCCAGCGAATATCACTCATTGTCGCTCGCCCCCTCTGTGATCAGAATCAATTCCATTTCACGGTCGGTATACGTCACCGGCTTGCGGGCGCACTCGTTCAGATCCCGCAGACACGCGCCGCGATACACGCAGTACTCGCAGGGAGAATCCTGCCCGTCGAAAACCGGATCGGGAAGAATATCTCCGCTGCGCAGACCCGCACCCATTTCGGCGATCTTACAGTCGATCAACCGGTGCAGATTCTCAAACTGGAACTCGGAGAGGACCGAGCCTTCCGCGATGCCGTTCCGCAGCCGCGCAGGCAGATAATTCTCTTCCTCGTCGGCCTTCATCGCCGCGAGCGATATCGGATCATCCAGCAGAATACCGCTCATCTTGCCGTTTTTACGGGTGCGGGAATCAAAACTGCCGCCACGGGTATTGGAAATATCACCCAGCTCCGCGGGAACGTAAAGCACGCCCGCGGGCAGGATCCTTCCGCCGTAACGCCGGCGGCCCCCGTCCCAGAGCGCCATCAGATAAACCAGCATCTGCAGATTGAAGCCGTTCGGCACGTCGCCGAAGCGGAATTGTTTGGAATTCGTTTTATAATCCACGACGCGCAGATAGACGTCTTCGCCGCGACGGAAAAGATCCACGCGATCGACCTTACCGCGCACGCCGATTGTGCCGCCGGACAGATCCCGCACGAAATACGGGGGAAGCCCGCCGGCGTCGCCCGACATTCCGATCGGCAGCTCAGTATCCACGGTGACAAAGCCCGCGCCGGCGAACTCCTCGGAGATACGGCGCAGAACAACGTTGATCACGTCGCCGTAGGAATCCACGATATATTTCATCCGGCGGCTCTTTTCGGCAAGACCGGTCATAAACCGATCCGCGTATATTTTCAGGTAACGACGCACGGCGGCTCGCCTGTCATTCTCGCTCATCGCCGCGACGCCTGCGCTGCCGTATTCGTTGAATACGCATTCCAGCACGTAATGCACCGCGGAGCCGTTATTCGCGGGGGTAAGCTCCGCGCGGCGGCGCTGCTGCGCGAGCATCCCGTAGCTGCAGAAATAGGCGAAACGGCAGCCGTAATAACTCTCGATCTTCGAAGGCGTAATCATCACCGTATCACCGTAGAGCGCTTTTGCCGACGCCTCGCTGAGGCGCGGCATGCTGCGTCTTGCGAGCCGGTCGATCCCGCTCATACGGTCCGCGCCGCCGTTCGCGTTAAAATAAGCGATCAGCGCGCTGACGGAGCTCTCTGTCGAAAGCCAGTGAGAGGCGAGATACCGGAACGCGCTCTCTCTGCCGGCTGCGCGGTATCTGACGGGAACGTCGGAGAACTCGATAAACGCGTTCGCCGGCAGAATCTTTTTCAGAGATTCGATAATCTCCGAGGGCTCAAGGCGATCCTGCGCCGTGTTTTTCATCGCGTATGTGATATAAAGCTTCTCAGAAGCGTGAGAAAACGCGCGATAGCATATGAATCTCTCCCGCTCGGCAAGAAAGTCCGAATCACCGGAGATCTCCGCGCCCGCTTCGGCGATCGTGCGCCGCTCGCTGTCGGAAAACACGCCCTTCGCTTTGACGGAAAGCGGGAAAACGCCTTCCGTGACGCCGACGACGATAACGGCTTTTTTATCGGTCAGACGAATTCTATCCGCGCTGCCGACGGTCACCGCGTCGAGCTCCTGGGGGGCAACGCCGACTGCGGTATTCCCGACCGTTTCGGCAAACAGCCCGAAAAAGCGTTTCGGATCGAGATACCGCTCGCCCAGCGCGTCGAACATATCGGTAAAGCACTCGATCAGCTCGTTATACGCGGCGATCGCCGTCTGCGCCTCGTCGTTTTTCCCTTCGGAAGAAAGAATGGAAGCCGTTTTTTTCGTCTTTTCCCCGGCGTTGACGGCGAGCAGCCGACTGTACAGCGCGCGCAGAATCTCGCCGCTGTTTTTGCCTTTGATCCGCGCGCGGAACGAGGCAAAGGACGATACGACCGTTTCGCGCATTTCGTTCAGCCGTTCGAGCAGCGCCGAAGCGTCGTCGCTCATCTCATCTCCGAAGCCGCGGGGATTGTATTTCCATTCCCGTTTCCACTCCGCGCCGTCGATATCGAACGTTAAAAGATAATTGTCAAGCTGATTGATCTCGTCGGCATCGTATTCGGTCATGCCGCTGCGCAGCATACGCAGGATCGCGTCGGTGGAAATCGAGGAAAGCGCGTTTTCCGCGAAGGCGAGAATATACGCCGCCGCGCCCTCCCACGCGATGCTCCGGCGGAAATCCCGGAATACCGGCAGACCGTATCGCGCGAACGCCGAAGCAAGATCCGCACTGTAGGCGTCCCCGCGCTCGATCACGGCGATATCGCGGCAGCGCCAGCCTTTCTCATAGATCAGCTTTTTCGCTGTCAGAGCCGCAAATTCGCATTCCTCCGTCACGCAGCCGCATCTGCAGACCGTCACGTCGCTCCGAGCGCCTTCATACGGAAACTGCTCCGTATCAAACAGATCATTTTCAAGATACGAAAGCTCGTCGGAACCGTAATATGATTCCGTCAGCCGCACGGTCGGCGCGATCCGGATATTGTTCTTTTTCGCCAGCGCAGTCACGTCAACGCAGCTTTTGCGCGGCAGGGCGAAGGAGATATCATTCGGGTTCTCCGGATCTGCGCAGAATGTGACGAATACTTCGGGACAATACTCGATCAGCCGCTCGGTAAGCGTCAGCTCATCGGCGGTAAAGCCGCTGAATTCATCGATAAAAACGCAGATATCATGCTCTTCGCTATGAGAAGCGAAAAGCTCCGAGGCGCGGGGAAGGTTGCTTTTTCTGTCGCTGTAGCCGCGGATCAGCTGCGCGTTATAAACGCCGAGGATCAGGGAAAGGTCCTTCAGCTTCTTTGAAAGCGCCTCATTCTCTGCGTCGAGCTCGAGAGCGCCGAGCGCTTCGGGCGAGATACACGCCTGCTTGAGCTCGATATCCGCCGTAATCAGCTCCGAGGCGAGTCTGCGGCGGTTTCGCACTTTGCCGTAAACGGAAAGCCTGTCCCACAGATCGTCAAGCGCGAGATTCATCAGCATCACGCGCCCGCGGTCCGAAATATACGGCGTGTGCCCCGGCTCGTATTTCTCGATCAGTTTATCCGCCAGACGGCTGAAGCTGCACACGTCGGTATTTGCCGCAGCCTCGGCCGAACAGTTCTGCAGAACGAGTTTTTCCGCCTCGAAGGAGAACTGCTCCGGCACGATGAAAAGGCACCGCCGACCGGCGGAGCCCCGTTCATCAATCAAACGATATAAAAGCGCGCTTTTTCCGCTGCGCGCCCTGCCTGTAATGGGAGTGAGCATAGGTCACCTCGGAGTTAAAGATTGATTTGTCGAGCTGTCGCTCGAAGGGATAAGGGATGAGGGATGAGAGAACGAAATTATACTCTCTGCGTCTCGGTTTATTATTACAATTTATCGTTTTAAATTGACGCAATCGTGTTATTTGAGGCAGAAATGATATTAGACAAGCCCTTATTCCTCATCGCTCATCCCTCATCCCTAAATCCTGATTTGTCGCGCAGCGACAAATCAGGATTTATGAAAGTAAATCTGTAAGCCGAGTTCTGTCATTGAAGGCAGTCATCTATCTTTGCTTTCCGTTGCCGAAAAGCTCCGGCGAAAAACGCCGTGCCACCCGTCGGAGTTAACGTCGAGCAAACAACTCCTGTCGGTGTTGCTTCGGATAGGGTTTACAGGGCTGCGCGGTTACCCGTGCAGCCGGTGAGCTCTTACCTCGCCTTTCCACCCTTACCCCCGAAAACGGAGGCGGTATATCTCTGTTGCACTTTCCCTAAGGTCACCCTCGGCGGCCGTTAGCCGTTATCCTGCTCTGTGAAGCTCGGACTTTCCTCACGGTAAAACACCGCGCGACTGCCCGATTTACTTTCGGATATATTTTACTATTTTTTCAGAATAAAGTCAAGGGAAAACCTGATTTGCCGGAGCGCTTCGCGCCCCGGCAAATCAGGTTTCGGATATCGGGGATCGGATTTCGCGAATCGTGCTTGTATATTATGCTTTCTTTGCTCCTTCCTGATTTAGCTGAGTTTATTTTATAATACGAGCAGCGGTTTCGGCACGATATCCGATTCCCGATCCCCGATATCCGCGTATAAATAAACACATCCCACGAAAATTATATACTTCCCGCGTCGTTTGTTCACAGAATGGTTATTGAATTCCGGTATCGGGGTATGATAGAATATAAAATAAATATACAATTGTTTATTTCAGTAAAGCGAGGTATTCTGCGATGGGCAAAACGGTATTTCTGACAGGCGCTTCCGGAAATATGGGCTGGGCAGGCTTCAACGAGATCTACAACGATCCGGCGAAGCATACGCTTGTGGTGCTGCTGCGCGGCAACGAAAAGAACAAGCTTAAATTCCGCAAATTCGAGGGTGATTCCCGTGTGCGTATCATCTGGGGGGATCTTACGGATTACGACACCGTGCTCGCCGGCGTGCGCGGCGCGGACGTGGTGCTGCATGTGGGCGGCATGGTCTCCCCCGCGGCGGACTATTTTCCGAAGAAGACCCTCGACACGAACACCGCGGCGGCGATGAACATCGTCAACGCCGTGCAGGCGCAGCCCAATAAAGACGATATCCGCGTGGTGTATATCGGCACTGTCGCGGAGACGGGTGACCGCAATCCGCCGATCCACTGGGGCAGAACGGGCGACCCGATCAAGATCAGCGTCTACGACCACTACGCCATCAGCAAGGTCATCGCCGAGCGCATCTTTGCCGAATCCGGTCTCAAGCATTGGGTCTCGCTGCGCCAGTCGGGCATTCTCTACGCGAATATTCTGAAAAACTTCGACCCGATCATGTTCCACGTGCCGATCAACGGCGTTCTCGAGTGGGCGACGGTAGAGGATTCCGCGACGCTGCTCGATCACCTGTGCGCCGACGATATCCCCGAGGACTTCTGGCGCGGCTTCTACAACATCGGCAGCGGCGATCAGTACCGCATCACGAACTTCGAGTTTGAAGAGCTGCTGCTGGACACCATCGGTCTGGGCGACCCGCGCAAGCTGTTTCAACCGAACTGGTTCATTACGCGCAATTTCCACGGCCAGTGGTACGCGGATTCGGACAAGCTCGAAGAATATCTGCACTTCCGCCATAACGTGCCCGTGCGGCAGTATTTCAAACGTCTGCGCGATCAGGCGCCGCCGTATTTCCGTCTCGCGGTACTTGCAAAGCCCTTTGCGAAAATCGTCGGCAAGGTTGGCCTCGAGCCGCTGACGAAAACGAAGACCTACGGCACCATGTCATGGATCGGCGACCGCGTCGAAGACCGCATCAGCGCTTATTACGGTTCGATCGAGGACTGGGAAAAGATTCCCGGCTGGAACGAGTTCAAGATCATCCGTCCGAGTGAGACGCCAAACCTTCTCGACCACGGCTACGACGAGACGAAGCCTCTTTCGGAGCTCGATCTTGAGGATATGAAGAAGGCCGCGGCGTTCCGCGGCGGCGAATGCCTCTCCGAATCGATGGAGAAGGGTGACCTGTTCACGCCGCTCAAATGGAAATCCGCCCGCGGGAATGAATTCTCTATGACGCCAAACCTCGTTCTGCGCGGCGGCCATTGGTGCCCCGACGAGCTGCCGATGCCCTGGGATTACGACACCGAGGCGCGCATCAATCCCTTCTTCGCGCAGGTATGGTACCCGCTGCATGACAAGCACGAAAATAATTTCTACGACAAGACGATCTATAAGGGCTACGCGGGGTATGAGAAGCTGTAAATTCTGATGATCGGGCAGCTTCGCTGCCCGATCATCAGAATTTCGGATATCGGGGATCGGATATCGCGAATCGTGCTTGTGAATTATATTATATTTCTCTTTATACATTTGCAGTGTTAATTGTATGATTTGAGCCACGGTTTCAGCACGATATCCGATCCCTGATCCCCGAAATCCGCGAAAAACAAATCTCGACAAATCAGCATTCAAGCATAAAATATCACAAATAAGCCGCCTTTTCGGCGGCTTTTCTCTTGTAAACGTGATGTCGTGAAATCGTTTTTTCTGCAGCTTTTCTCTTGTAAAAACAAATAATATATGTTAAAATGTTATTTTATAAAAGAACCTTAACCGATCCCCGATATCCGAATCAAATATACGCCCCCGCTCCAATCGGTCCGCTATGTTGATTTAACACACCGGAGATCGGAAATCGGAGCTCGGAGTTCGGATCGAGGCATCCAATCCCCAATCCCCATTCCCCAATCTCCAAACAAATGGATCTCTACATTTCCGACCTTGACGGTACGCTTCTGAATAACGAGCACCGCGTCAGCGAAACTTCAGCGGCGATCATCAACGAACTGATTGATCGCGGGCTGAATTTCTCGGTGGCGACGGCGCGCAATATCGGCACGGCGTTCGATAAGATCGCCCCGCTGCGGCTTCGCACGCCCGTTTCGTTCATGAACGGCGTGTTTATCTACGCGCAGAACGATCCGAAGCCGCTCTCCGTGCTTCCGCTGCCCGCCGATCAGGCAAAGATCCTGCTGACCGAGGCCAAAAAGGTCGGCGCGTCGCCCATGTTTTACTCGCTCAACAACCGTACCGACAAGATAGAACTGCAGTACGCGGATCTGAATTTTCCGGCGCGGCGCGCATTTTACGAGGCGCGGAAAAACAGCGTTTACAAACAGTTTATCCGCGCGGACGCATACGAATTCCGCGACGAATGCACGCCGGTCTATATCAATTTTCTGGAAGAGTACGACGTTCTTCTGCGCGTGCAGCCGATCATTGAAACGCTGCCGGATATTCACAGCGTATTCTATTTCGATCCGGTTCTTCAGGCATGGTATCTCGAATCGTTCTCCGCGAAGGCAGGCAAGGCTTCGGGCGCGAAAAGGATCGCGGAAATGATCGGCGCCGAGCGCATCATCTGCTTCGGCGACAACGAAAACGACCGCTCGATGTTCATGATCGCGGACGAATGCTACGCGACCGCCAACGCGGACGAAAACATCAGAGCGATCGCCGACGGCGTGATCGGAGACTGCAACGAGGACGGCGTCGCTCTGTTTTTGCAGAAAAGGTTTCTGCAGAAACAGTGAAAAGTGAGAAGTGAAATGTGAAAAGTGTGAACGCCGGATTATAGATTCCGTTCTCCTCTCACCGTTCGCTGTTCACCGTTCACCGTTCACTGTTCACTGTTCACTGTTCACCGTTCACTGTTCACTGTTCGCTGTTCTCTGTTCACTGTTCACCGTTCACTGTTCTCTGTTCACTGTTCACCGTTCACTGTTCACTGTTCACCGTTCACTGTTCACATTTCACATCTCACATTTCACATCTCACATTTTACATCTCACATTTCACATCTCACATTTCACATATATTCCGGAGGCAAACTATGTTCAACCGCTACGACGCCTGGGTGCGTTCCTTTCTTCTCGATCGGGAACGCGACAGAGAGTTTTTCTCATATATTGACGATCTGTATGACTCCGAAGAGTTTCAGAGTATGCATCAATACATACAGCACGGGGAGATCGACCGCGTGCAGCATATTATGAGCGTCACGTATCTTTCTTATCTCGGCGCGAAGGAGCGCGGCGCCGATGTACGCCAGACGCTGCGCGGGGCGATTCTTCACGATCTGTTCTATTATGACTGGCACGTCGCGGGCGACGGCACGCACCGTCTGCACGGCTACCGCCACCCCGGCTTCGCGCTGAAAAACGCGAAAAGGCTCAATCCAGATATCACCGAGATCGAGCAGAACGTCATCAAACGGCATATGTGGCCGCTCACGCCTACCCCGCCGAAATACAAGGAGGGGCTGATCGTGAGTATGGCAGACAAATACTGCGCGGCGCAGGAGGTCCTGATCGACCGTTTTGCCTCACAGAAGGCGAAATTCAGAGAAGCGCTCGCAAAAGAAAAAAAGGAGCTCGGAATATGAACGATCTCATTCCCGGCTTTTCGCTTATCGAAGAGACCGCGAAATCGGTCGACCTGCTCTCGCAGATGAAGATTTCGGACTATGTTCTTACGTTCTTCATCTTCAGCGCCATCGGTTGGCTGATCGAAACGATATACTGCTCGCTGGGAAACCACCGCTTTATCAACCGCGGGTTTCTCACGGGACCGCTCTGCCCGATCTACGGCACGGGCGGACTGATTTTCTCTCTTTTGATCTCCCGTTTCTGGCAGAGATGGTATCTTGTATTATTATTCGGCATTCTGGTTCTGGATCTCGTGGAATATCTCACGAGCTTTCTGATGGAAAAGCTCTTTCACGCCCGGTGGTGGGATTACACCAACGAGATTCTGAACCTCAACGGCAGGATCTGCCTGAAGCACACGCTTTACTGGGGAATCGCCTCGATGTGCTACGTCTACGTCATGCAGTCGCCGTATCTGCAGCTCTACAGCCTGATCCCGCAAAACGCGCGTTATATCGCGCTGGGCGTGATCCTCGTGATTTTTGTGATCGATCTTGCCAACGCCGTGCGCAACGCGATGGACGTAAAGAGCTTTATGAGCAAGCTCTCCGGCCTGCGGACGCGACTTTCGGATCTGAAAACCAGACTCACCGGCACGACGACCGCCGCCGTCGATTCGGACGACGTTTCCGCGCTATCGAAAGAGCTTGACGATCTGCGCCCCGAGGATTATATGACGATCTTCGTCGACCGGAAAAACAGCGGAGGAAAACCGCGTCTGAACCGTATGTATAAGGTCTATCAGAATCTGCGCCGCTCTGCGGAGGGCTCCGTCGCCGCGGCGGAGGATCTGCTCGGCGAGATCAAACGGCATTTTACAGACGACGACGGAGAGATGTATTAAAGACTGAGTCCCGAGGCTCGAGTCCCGAGGCCTGAGTCTAAAGTCTCGAGTTCCGAGCTCCGAGGCCCGAGATGAGGGATAAAAGTCCCGATGCCCGGTGTGTGAGGCGGGATCTGAGCGCCGAGGACAGCGCTGCCGGATATTATATTATTGAATATCATTGAAAAACGCCGTCCGGGCAGGAACGACCGGGCGGCGTTGTTTATTTATATTCACTTACAATTACCGTTCTTCAGCGCAGTGTATTGCGGCGGGCGATCATATCTCTTCTTTTATTTCCTCTTTCATCTCTTCTTCTTTCTTTGCTGCGATCACCGACGGACGCTCATTGTAGGGCAGAAGAAATTCGGATACGTCTTTATATTTGACCTCGATCCCCTTCATTTTGATCAAAAGATTGATCGCGATAATCAAAAGGAAGGTAATTGCGACGGCGCACATTCCCAGAGGATTGAGACTGCCGGTAAAAACACCGGGCAGATGCGCTCCGAATCCTTTGCAGGAAAGCGCGAAAAACAGGCCGGAAAGCAGCGTCAGCACCGCCCCGATCGCCGCCGTCGCGACGTTACGCTGATACCCTTTTTTCCCGAAGGACATCACGACGAAAACGAGTTGAACGATAATCACCACCAACGTCAGAAGGATCATCACAAGAGAGACAAGAAACAGCGTCACGTCCTTGCCGATAAGATCCGATCCTGCCAGAGAAAACAGCCTGCCGAAATCCATTTTCGAGACCGCGTTATAGATCTCGACCGCGTTGACCGTAGTGGTTTTTTCGTAAAACGGCAAATTGAGCGAGATCCTGCCGAGTGGCAGCATCAAAGCGCCGATGGGCAGAAGCAGCATAACAAGACGCACGATCGCCCAGGGACTGCCGAATACCGAAGCCTTCAGCCGGTCGATGCGCGGCTGCCCCTTGGCGTATTCAAGCTCCGCCTTATCCGCGTCGGCGCGAAGCCGTTCTTCCATCTTGAAATACATCAGGTTCACGCCGCATTTCGGGCACTCAGGCCGCCAATCGGTGAGCTTGAGCTTATAATCGCAATTCGGACAGGTTGCCATGGAAACACTCCTTTCGCAGGGAAAGATTGATTTGTCGAGGTCTTTGACCTCTTTTAATGGACAATGGATAATGGATAATGGACAATTTCGGAAAAGCGCTTCGCGCCTTTTTATTATATATGTGATATTGGGGCGTTCTGATAAAAGAACTTAACGCAGAGAAGTTTTTCTTTTACCACAA
>JAFRPB010000064.1 GCA_017429345.1 Clostridia bacterium
GAAGATTCGGCACGCACCTTGCTTGCATCTTTTCCGTCATATCGCCCAAAAATCCCTTGAAAGGCGACAGCCTTCCTGCGGTCTTTTTGAACAATCTGACGAAAAATCTGACGGCGCAATCTGCGCACCGGAATTAATCAGTGCTTACCTAATGCCTATTGCCTGCTGCCTATTGCCTTCCATCACGATAAATCAGAATTTCATCGTCAGCGATATCCTCTTCTTCGCAATATCGACCGAGAGGACCTTCACCTCGACCGCGTCGCCGACCTTCAGCACCTCAGACGGGTGTCTGATATACCGGTCGGTGATCTGCGAGATGTGCACAAGTCCGTCCTGATGCACGCCGATATCGACGAACGCGCCGAAGTCGATCACATTGCGCACGGTGCCCTTGAGTACCATTCCCTCTTTGAGGTCTTCCATGCTCAGCACGTCCGAGCGCAGCATCGGCTGCGGGAGCGAATCGCGTATATCCCTGCCGGGTTTCGCGAGCTCCGCGGCGATATCTTCGATCGTCGGCACGCCCACGCCGCAGAGGGCGGCGACTTTTTGGGCGCCTTCGGCCTTGACCGCCTGCTCGATCCCGGGCACGCCGCCTGTGAGCAGCGTGTCTGTTTTGCCGACGAGCGAGAGCAGTTTTTTCGCCGCGCCGTAGGATTCGGGATGCACGCCGGTGTTATCCAGCGGCTCCCTGCCGCCGGGGATGCGCAGGAAGCCCGCGCACTGTTCGTATGCTTTGGGACCGAGTCCCTTGACCTTCTTCAATTCCGAACGAGAGGAAAACGCGCCGTTTTCGTCCCGGTGGGCGACGATGTTCTTCGCTGTCGCGGAGCTCACGCCTGACACGTACTGCAGGATCGAGGGCGAGGCGGTGTTCAGATCCACGCCGACCGCGTTCACGCAGTCCTCGACCACGCCGCGCAGGGATTCCCTGAGTCTTGCCTGCGGCAGGTCGTGCTGATATTGCCCGACGCCGATGCTCTCCGGGTCGATCTTCACGAGTTCCGAGAGCGGATCCTGCAGGCGTCTTGCGATCGAGACCGCCGAGCGCAGCGACACGTCGAACTGCGGGAACTCCTGCGCGCCGAGCTTCGACGCGGAGTAGACGGACGCGCCCGCCTCGTTGACGACCATATAGGTCACTTTGCCGCAGTATTCGCGGATCGTGTCTGCGATGAAGATCTCCGCCTCCTTCGACGCGGTGCCGTTGCCGATCGAGATGCAGTTGACGCCGTGCTTTCTGATGAGGGCTTTGACCTTGAGCGCGGCTTCTTCTTTTTTGTTCTGCGGCGGGGTGGGGTAGATCACGCCCGTGTCGAGCACCTTGCCATTGGGGTCGACGACTGCGAGCTTACAGCCCGTGCGGTACGCCGGGTCGACCGCAAGCACGGTCTTGCCCTTGATCGGCGGCTGCATCAGCAGGGGCTTTAAATTCTGCCCGAACATTTTGATCGCCTGCTCGTCCGCCTTTTCGGTCAGGTCGTTTCTGATCTCCCGCTCCACCGAGGGGAATACGAGACGCGCAAAACTGTCCTGCGCGGTCGCTTTCAGAAAATCGGCGTAAACGCTGTCGCGCCGGATATACGGGCGGTAAAAGATGTTCAGCGCCGCCTCTTCGTCGACCTCGAGCGACACGCGAAGGATCTCCTCCCGCTCGCCGCGGTTGATCGCCAGAATGCGGTGCGGCGGGATGCGCGAGACCGCTTCGCTGTAGTCGTAATACATTCTGTAAACGGAATCTTCCTGCGTCTTCGTCTTGCAGACGATCATCCCGCGTTTATAGATGAGATTTTTCAGCTCCTTGCGGATCTCGGGGGAGTCGGACATCTGCTCCGCGATGATGTCGGAAGCGCCCGCAAGCGCGTCCTCCGCCGTCTCCACGCCTTTTTCGGGGTCGATAAAGTCCCGCGCAAGCGTTTCGAGCGGCGCGCCGGAGCGCTGATTTTTCAGGATCTGCTCTGCCAGCGGCTCGAGCCCCTTTTCCTTCGCGACGGTGGCGCGGGTGCGGCGCTTCTGTTTGAACGGACGGTAAACGTCCTCCAGCGCGGCGAGGGTTTCGGCAGCGGCGATCGCATTCGCGATCTCGTCGGTCATTTTTCCCTGCTCGGTGATCGCGGCGGAAACGTCCTCTTTTTTCTTTTCGAGATTGCGCAGATACTGCAGCCGGTCCGCGATCGAGCGCAGCTTCTGATCGTCGCAGGAGCCGTGCATTTCCTTGCGGTAGCGCGCGATAAAGGGGATCGTGTTTCCGTCGTCGATGAGCGTGATGATGTTCTGCATATGCTCCGGCTTGACGGAAAATTCGGAGCAGAGGGTTTTGATGAGATTCATAATGAATATCCTTCTTTGCGGTATTTGTTTAGAAAAAGTGTGGAGTGTGCAGAGTGAAGAGTGAAGTGAAGGAAGTCGCTGCGCGACTTGATTATTAATGATTTGGGATTTCGGGTTTTATTCCCGGTTCTATATTTCGAGGCAGTCTTCCGGGAGATCGACGATCAGGGAAAGAAGCTCCAGCGCTTCGTCCTTCAGGTCCGTTTTTTCGATCCAGCAGCGGAAAAGGCAGACCTCCGGCCACCGGGAGACCATCACGATCCATGCGTACCGGACGAGGGCCTGCCGTTCCGTTTCGGCGGGATGATAAAACCGGAACATCAGCGTCATGCGGTCCCGGAAGCCTTCGACCGCGTGCGCAAGGCGCTTTTGTGCGCCGACGGCCGAGTCTTCCTCCTCGAGATAATCGAAGCCCGCGAGGTTCGCCAGCTGGTTGACGACGACCTCCGTGCCCGCGAGGTTGAAATCGATGAAGCCCGCGAAATGCTCCTCTTCGTCGATCAGGATGTTCGTAAAATTCTCGTCTCCCTGAAACACGCAGCGGGGCAGTCCGCGGTAAACGCTTTTCAGATCCTTCCTGACGTCCGCGTGGCGGGCGGACAGCTTTTCCGCCAGCGCGCCGGCGTCCGCGTCCCGCAGTACGTCAAGGAGCATACGGAAGTTCTGTTCCTTCTCGTCGATCCCCTCGGGAACGTCGAAGGGCGACAGGTCGAACAGGCTGTACATGCCGAACGTCTCGGACAGATCGACGTTTTTATATCGTTCCGCAAAGCGCGCGACGCTTTCTATCAGCTCTTCATCCAGCCGCTCCGGATCCCGCAGGTCTTTCTCCGACGCGAGGGGAAGGTCGATATACTCCTGCAGATAACACCGCAGGCCGTTCCACGCGTTCAGGTATATTCCTTCGCGATCTTTGACGAACTGCGGGCAGACGATCCCCGCCGCGCGGTACCGTTCGACGAGGCGGGACAGGTCTTCAAGGCGCGTTTGGGTCATACTCTGCGGATTGCAGAAGCGCAGCACGTATTTTTTATCAATGATGTAATTCAGACGGATATCGTCTTCGCCGCGGGTGGAATCGATCAGTTCGATCTCATCTGCAGCGCCGATATCGTATTTTTTCAGAATTTCGGCGATATCCTCCCGCTGCGGGACCGTCGTCCCGGCGGGAAAATGTTCGCTGGGAATGAATCGTTCCGTATTGCTCATAGATGTGATTCCTTTTAATCTGATATGTTGGATTGTGTTCTTCGCGGATATCGGGGATCGGGGATCGGATATCGTGCCGAAACCGCGGCTTAAATCATAAAATCAACACTGCGAATACGCAGAGAAAAATATAATACAATTTACAGGCACGATTCGCGAAATCCGATACCCGAAATCCGAAATACTGATTTGTGCGTCAGCACAAATCAGTATTTGCCGAGCAGCGCCTTGCACCCGCGCAGAATATCCTCATACGCGCGGTCGAAATCGCGGGTATACCACGGGTCGGATACGTCGCGTGTTTCGCCGGCATATTCGAGCAGCTTGTGCAGCTTCCCGTCGGGATCGCCGCCGAAAATGCGCGTCATATGGCGCATGTTCTCGTCGTCCATGCAGGGAAACAGATCGTATTTATAATAATCCGCCCGCGTGAGCAGCGCGGCGTATTTCTTCGTATAGGGGATATTGTGCTTCTTCAGCTGCGTGAGCGCGTTCGGATAGATCGGGCTCGAGCCGCCGTCCCAGATATTATCCGTATGCGTCGCGGCGGAGACGATGAAAAACTCGTCCTCCCGGCCCGCCTGCCGCACGAGCTCCTTCATAACGAATTCCGCCATCGGCGAGCGGCAGATATTGCCGTGACAGACAAAACAGATCTTTGTCATTTTCCCCTTTTTCCTTTCCCGTATTCCGATTTCACGACTTCACGATTTCACGACTTCACGATCTCACGATTTCACGAATAAACCTTGACATCCGCCCCGATCCGTGCTATAATCGCCCCGTCCTATAAAGAGTGCGCGAGAGACAAGCTCGCTGACCGCACAGCAACCTGCGAAACGTAAGGTGCTAACGCTTGACCGATAGGGTGAATAAAAAAATGTTCATCCCGTCGGTACCGATGGGATTTTTTCTTTCCCGTACTCTTTAAATTATACCGAGGACGGGAAAGGATTTTTTTATATGAAACAGACGATTTCGGAGCTCGTTCCCGCGGGCAGCAAGGCGTACGTGCGCTTTGAGAGCGAGGAGACCTGCCGCGCGTTTCTGCGGCAGGCAGAGGAGGAGGGCTTTACGTTTTCGGACGGTACGAAGCCGACGCGGAAGCATCCCTCGGACCTTCTTGCCGTGCATGACGACAAAACGATCTGTTACCTCGGCGCCGTCGGCCGGATCGCCTACGCCTCCGGCGCGAAGACGGTCGGGGGAAAGACGCTGGTGCGGCTTAAATTCTGATTTATCGGGGAGTTTCCCGCGGCGTTTGGCTTACATGGTAGCACGGCAGACCTCTGCCGTTTCGTGCGGCGCTGCGGGTATGTGCAGGCTTGCCTGTGCATACCCCGGCGACGTACGACGCAATAAAAATCGATCTCGGTCAACGAAATTTAAAGTTGAATGTCGTCGGGACGGGACGCCATTTTATGCCGCCCGCCCACAAC
>JAFRPB010000065.1 GCA_017429345.1 Clostridia bacterium
ATTCTGATTTATCGGGATGAAAGGCAATAGGCAGTAGGCAATAGGCATTAGAAACCTGCCAAGGGTATATTTGACAGGACTATTGCCTAATGCCCAATGCCTAATGCCTGTAAATTCTGATTTATCGGGCAGCTTCGCTGCGCGACAAATCAGAATTTACCCGTCGACCCGAACCCTCCGGCGCCGCGGTCGGTGTCGGTCAGGTCTTCGCTCTCGGTGAACTCGACTTTCAGGAACGGCGCGATCACGAGCTGCGCGATGCGCTCGTTTTTGCCGACGGTCTCGGGCGCGTCGGAATGGTTGTGCAGCGCGACGGTCACCTCGCCGCGGTAATCCGAATCGATCACGCCGACCTTGTTCGCCGGGGCGAGACCGCGTTTCGAGGCGATCCCGCTGCGGGCGTAAACAAAGCCGCCGTACCCCTCGGGGATCTCCATACACAAGCCCGTCGGGATCATCAGCGTCTCATGCGGAGCGATCACCGCGTCTTCTTCAAGGCAGGCGTAAAGATCCGCGCCCGCCGCATATTCCGAACCGTACTCCGGCAAAACTGCGCCGGGTCTTATTTTTTTTACTCTCACGTTCTGCATGTTCCGCACCGTCCTTTTTTTAATCATACCATTGTTCGGTTTTTTTTACAATACAAAATTCTGATTTGTCGCGCAGCGACAAATCAGAATTTAGGGATGAGGGATGAGTAATGAGGGATAAGGGCTTGTAAAATTTCATGTTAGCCTCAAAATAAGCAATAGCGCTAATTTTCCTTCAAAAATACGGAGAATAAACCGAGGGGCAGAGCGTATCGTTTCCGTTCTCTCATCCCTAATCTCTCATCGCTCATCCCTGTAAATTCTGATTTATCGCTCCGCGATAAATCAGAATTTGTCTCCTGCCGGGCGACCTTTTTTATCTCCGGATGCCGTATACTGTGGTCGTAAGGTCCGGACGGGACCGAATAATAAAAAAAGGAGATATGAAAAATGGAAAACAACGAGAGAAAAAACAACGTAACGGAGCTGGTATTCATCCTCGACAGAAGCGGTTCGATGGGCGGGCTTGAGAGCGACACGATCGGGGGCTTCAACGCGATGCTCAAGCAGCAGAAGGAGCAGCAGGGCGAGGTCTTCGTCTCCACGGTGCTGTTCGACAATTTCTCGGAGGTGCTGCACGACCGGCTTCCGCTCGAAAAAGTCGCGCCCCTTACCGAAAAGGATTACTACGTCCGCGGCTGCACCGCGCTGATCGACGCGATCGGCGGCGCGATCAAACACATATCCACGATCCATAAATACGCCCGCCCCGAAGACGTGCCCGCGCATACGATGTTCGTGATCACGACCGACGGCTATGAGAATGCGAGCCATAAGTATTCCAGCGACGAGGTCAAGAAAATGATCGAGGAGAAAAAGGAGAAATGCGGCTGGGAATTCCTGTTCATCGGCGCGAACATCGACGCGGTCGAGACAGCGAAGCAGTTCGGCATCGAAAAGGAAAGAGCCGTTAACTACCACGCGGACAAAAAGGGCACCAAAGTCGTTTATGAAACCGTGTCGAAAGTCGCCTGCTGCATGCGTGCGAACGCGCCGATCGCCGCGGACTGCCTTGCCGAGATCGATGAGGATTATAAGAGCAGGAAGAAGAACGGACGGTGAACGGTGATCAGTGAACAGTGAACGGTGATCAGTGAACAGTGAACGGAGAACAGAGAACAGTGAACAGTGAACAGTGAACAGGGAACAGTGAACAGGGAACTGTGAACAGTGAACAGTGAACAGGGAACTGTGAACAGCAAACAGTAAAAACATAATATAGGGGAAGAGAATCCCGCCCGCTGCGGCAACACCGCACCGGACGGGATTTTTTGTAATAACACATCGGATTTAACGATTCGACAGCCGACTGCCGTTATCAAAACGGTCAAAAATAACGTCAAACAAGTCAAATGTTACTTGCATAACCGGTTTACACCTGATTTGTGTTACTGTATTTTCGGATTATCCTGCGGCTGATGCTCCCCGGGCACATCCGCGTCCCTCGCCCGCGGCAGCTTCCAGCGGAAACGCGCCGCGAGGAAACGCAGCACAATGATCACCGCCGCGCCGCCGACGATCGCCGCGGTCTGCCCGACAAAATGCCAGAGCGCGATGCAAACGCCCGCGCCGATCAGCGACGCCGTCGCGTAGAAATGCTTGACAAACACATAGGGGCGCTGCGCGCACATCACGTCGCGCAGAACGCCGCCGCCCGTGCCGGTAACAAGCCCGACAAATAAAAGCAGGAAAATATTGTTTGCCTGACTGTGATAAAAGGCCGCCTGCACCCCCGCGACGGTGAACACGGCAAGGCCGAGGGTATCCATGATCAGCATCGTGATATCATAGACTTTTTTCTGCTTGAAAAACAGCCTGCGCACCGCGGGCAGAAACGTCACAAGCGAAACGCCGAGCGCAACGAACGCGTATACGGGGTCGCGGAACGTCGCGGGGGGCGTAATGCCGAGAATCAGATCGCGGATCACTCCCCCGCCGACGGCGGTCACGGTGCCGAGCATCAGCACGCCGAACAGATCCATTTTCTGCGCTACCGCGGTCAGCGCGCCGGAGACCGCGAAGGCGGCGACGCCTAAAAGCTCCATGACAAATATGATCGTGTCAGTCATGATAATAAGTCCTTTTTTCAAAGATATCATGAGTATAATACATTCCGTCTTTTTTGTAAAGATTAACAATTGATGAAACTCTTGAAATTCCTATTGTAAAATCAAAAAAGTATGCTATAATGGTATTTATATTATTATGTAAAATTATGGGCGGCAAAAACGGATTTGTTTTTTCGCCGCAAACGGAATATCTCACTGCCCTCGCGGCGCGGGAAAGGAAAAGTAATAAAGTATGGCATCATTTAAGAAACGGCGGATCGGATGGGGGATCTTCCTGTCGCTGATCACGCTCGGGATCTACGCGATCTTCTGGGAATATTCTCTGATCAAAAACATCAAAACGCTGCGCGGGGAGTCCTCCGGCTGCGCGAAAGAACTTCTTCTGTTCATTTTCATTCCGTTCTACGCGTGTTACTGGTTCTATTCGCGCGGCAAACTGCTTCACGAAGAGCTTACGCGGCGCGAACGGTATGTCGCAAGCAGCGGAGGCGTGCTTCTGTTCCTTACTTTCATCGGCTTCGGCCTTGCCGCGATGGCGATCATGCAAAGCGATTTCAACGATCTTGCCTCGTCGCCGGACGAAGCAAATAAGGGCATGGGGCTTGTCCGATACATCTCCCCCTTCGCGGGTTGGGCTGTCGGCTCGATCTTTCTGGTCATGATCTCAACGGTCATGCAGATGCTCCCGGCGGGACTGACCAAGCAGATGATCGAATTCGGTATACAGAAAGCCGACACGCAGGCGATCCTGCGGATCGGTATGCAGATGATCGCAGTCGCGGTCGGCGGCGGCATTCTCTCCGTGCTCGGCACTTACGTGACGTCAAAAGCGGCGTCCGGCTATTCAAAAGAGCTGCGCAAGGTGATTTTCCGCAAAGCGCAGACGCTCTCGCAGAGCAACATCAACAAGATCTCGGTCGCCTCGCTGATTACGAGAACATCCAACGATATTCTCACCGTGCAGCAGATGGTCATTACCGTGATGCAGCAGATCTTTGCCGTGCCGATCCTGTTTGTCGGCGGTATGGTTCTCGCCATCAGAGAGAGTAAGGATCTGGCAAAGATCATACTTGTCGCGATCCCGATCATCGCGGTGATCTTCGCCGTGCTTGTGATCCTGTTTATGCCGATGTTCAAGAAGCAGCAAAAACTGGTCGACCGGCTCAATCAGATCATCCGCGAAAAGATCGGCGGCGTGCGCGTGATCCGCGCGTTCAACCGCAACGAATACGAGGAACAGCGTTTCCGCACGACAAACTTCGAGCTGACATCGATCGCGTTGAAAATTCAGCGTATTTTCGCTTTCATGCTGCCTGTCGCGATCCTGCTGGCGTTCCTTCTGGTCGGTTATCTGATGTATTACACCGGCTCTCACGCCGCCTCGCTCGATCCGACGATCGCCGCGCAGCGCGCGGAGCTGGAGGGCACGATCGGCTCGCTGACCGCTTTCGTCAGCTACTTTGTGCTCGTCATCGGCGCGGTCACGATGGCTGCCGCCGTGATCGCGGTCATTCCCCGCGCGTCGATCTCCTCGAAGCGTATTCTTGAGGTCATGAACACGGTGCCCGACGTGAAAGATCCGGCTCAGCCCGTCGCGCAGGATCCCGAAAAACACGGCTGGGTCGAGTTCCGTGACGTAAGCTTCACCTACCCCGATGAACTCGAACGGGGCAAAGAGACAAAGCCCAAGGGCAAGCTTCGGGCGCTGTGGAAGGAATCCGTCGCGAAGGTCAACGAAGAGAGCAAGGCGAAAGCGCAGAAAAAAGCCGATCCCGCCGACGCGGACAAGCTGCCGGACAGACCTCTGACGGAATTTGAGAAAGAAGAAAAAGAACAGATCTCGCTGAAGAATATCTCATTTGTCTCCAGACCCGGCGAGGTTACGGCGATTCTCGGCGGCACGGGCAGCGGAAAATCGACGCTCGTGAGCCTGATCCCGCGGCTGTTCGACGTAACGGAGGGCGAGATCCTCGTCGGCGGTGTAAACGTAAAGGAACAGTCCTTTGAAGAACTCAACGCCTCGATCGCCTACATACCGCAGAAAGCGTATCTGTTTAGCGGCACGATCGCCGACAATCTGCGATTCGGCAAACCCGACGCGACAGAAGAGGATATCGACCGCGCGCTTTCGATCGCGCAGGCAAAAATCTTTGTCGAGCAGATGCCCGAGGGCATCGAAAGCCCGATCTCACAGGGCGGAACCAACGTATCCGGCGGGCAGCGGCAGCGTCTTGCCATCGCCCGCGCCGTGATCAAAAACGCGGATATCTGTATCTTTGACGACAGCTTCTCCGCCCTCGACCTTGCGACGGACGCAAAGCTGCGCGCCGCGATCAAGGCGGAAATGTCAAACGCGAACATCATCATCGTGGCGCAGCGCATCGGTACGATCCTCGACGCCGACCGCATCATCGTTCTCGATAAAGGCGCGGTCGTCGGCATGGGCAAACATCAGGAGCTGATGGAGAGCTGCGATATCTACAAAGAAATGGTCGCGTCTCAGCTCACTCCCGAGGAGGTGGCGGCGTCGTTATGAGCAAAAAGAACGTAAAAACCGAGACTTTACCCGCGCAGGAGAGCAAATACGCCGCCTACCGCAAGGCGGAGGATACCTCGCAGAAGCCGCAGAATTTCAAGGGCACGCTGCGCCGCCTGATCGACATGCTCAAGCCCTACAAGGTTCCTGTCATCACGGTGTTCATCGTCGCCTCCACCGCGACGATCCTGAACGTGTTCACGCCCGATATCATGGGCGATATCATCGACGCGTTCACCACGCAGCTCAACAACCGTCTCGACGGGCTTGAAATGGACTTCACCGAGACCATACAGCTGATACTGAAAATATTCTATTTCTACTTCGGCTTCACGATCTGCGAGTTTATTCAGACCTATCTGATGGCGGGCGTGTCGCAGAAACTGGTCTGCGATATCCGCGAGCGCGTCAATCTCAAGCTTTCGCATATCCCGCTGCGTTATTTTGACAAAAGCACAAAGGGCGAGATCATTTCAAAGATCGTCAACGACTGCGATAACTTAAGCTCGACGCTGCAGAGCAACATCACCACCGTCGTCACTTCGGCGCTGCAGGTCATCGGCGTCGCGATCATGATGTTCATTTCATCCTGGCAGCTCGCGCTGATCTCGATGATCCTGGTTCCGGTCAGCGCGTTCTTCGCGCGGATCATCTCGAAGCGGTCAAAGATCCTGTTCCGCAAATTCTGGGATAAGACGGGCGATCTGAACGGGCATATCGAGGAAATGTACACCGGGCACAATATTGTGCGTATTTTCAATCATCAGAAACAGGCTGTCAGCGAATTCGACGATATTACCGACAATCTGATGGACGTTTCCGTCAAAGCGAATTTCGTCTCGGGTCTGCTCAAGCCGATCCTCTCGATTTTCTGGAACCTTACTTATGTTCTGGTCTGTTTCACCGGCGCGATGATCGTTCTGAACATGCCCGGCGGCAGAACCGGCGGCCAGCTCGCGGGCAATATCGGCTTTGTCGTCGCGTTTATTCAGTACGCCGGCATGTTCTCGGGGCCGATCAACAATATCGCGACCATCGTCAACACGATCCAGTCTTGCCTTGCCTCTGCCGAACGCGTCTTCACGCTTGTGGACGAAGAGGACGAGATCGAGATCGAAAACGGAAAAACGCTTGATCATCCGCAGGGCGTCGTGGAATTTAAGGACGTGTGCTTCCGCTATCTGCCCGACAAGCCGCTGATCGAAAATCTCAATCTCACGGCAAGCAAGGGGCAGCTCGTCGCCGTGGTCGGGCCGACCGGCGCGGGCAAAACGACGCTCGTTAACCTGCTGATGCGCTTTTATGACGTGGATTCCTGATCGATCACGATCGACGGCACGGATATACGGGACATGACGCGCGAAGAGCTGCGCCGCCATTTCGGCATGGTGCTGCAGGATACCTGGATCTTCAAGGGCACGATCAAGGAGAATATCGCCTACGGCAGAATGGACGCGACGGACGAAGAGATCCATGAAGCCGCGATCGCCGCGAAGCTCGACCCGTTTATTCAGGAGATGCCCGACGGATACGATACGATCCTCGAAGAGGACGGCGCGAATATTTCCGAGGGACAGAAGCAGCTGATCTCGATCTCGAGGGCGCTGCTGACCGACCCGACAGTGCTGATCCTTGACGAGGCGACAAGCTCGGTCGACACGCGCACCGAGGTGCAGATCCAAGAGGCGATGAACAACCTGCTGCAGGGCAGAACGGACTTCGTGATCGCGCACCGTCTGTCCACGATCCGCAGCGCGGACGTGATCCTCGTCATGCGCCGCGGCGCGATCGTCGAGCAGGGCACGCACGATGAACTGCTTGAAAAAGGCGGCTTCTACGCCCAGCTTTACAAGAGCCAGTATCAGGGCGGCATCCCGCCCGAGGACGCAGAATAAAAAAAACTTCACGGTTTTGTAAAGAACGGAAAGCCCGGATCGGAAAACTCTCTCCGATCCGGGCGAATTATTCATATGATCTAAAAATCCGGGCGCCGCAATATCAGCCGAAAAGCTTTTCGAAGAACGCTTTGATCTTCGCGAAAAACGCTTCAAGCGCCTGAATGATTCTTTGCGCAAAGTTCGACGATGAATTGCTGACGGGCTCTACAAATTTTGTCGGCACAAGATAAGCGGTGCCTTCAACGCAGGTATTAGTGATCCTGACGTAGAGCGCCCCATTGCCGAACTGCCCGTAAATGTTATCGCTCAGGATGCCGTTCGCGGTCTCGACAAAGCAGGCGACCTTATACTTTCTGCCTTCCGTAAACGTGGAGCCGGAGGTTTCTTTCCACGCGCCGTTTTCTTTATTAAACTCAGCATAGGTAATTGACGATTCATCGCGAACGCCGTCTGCGTATACTGCGGAAATCTGACCGTAAAAGTCGATGTTCTCATCGCTCGCCTCGTAATCTACCGCGCTTTTGATCGCATCGTCGGAAGAACCTTTATAGCCCTCCACCATACGGACGATCGTGACCGTGAGACAGCCGGTAAGATCTTCGCTGCCGTATTTCAGAAGAAAGCTCTCCACCGTATCGTCAACGGAGGGTCTTTTCTCCGGTCCGAAGATGTTTGCACGATCACCGTCTGCAAAAACGGCAAAAGAAAACGTCGTGGACAGGATCAGAACTGCTAAAATGACGGAAATGGTTTTTTTCAGCTTCATGATTTTTGCTCCTCTGTAAATATTCAGGAAATATTCCCGTAAAATATCCCTGTGTGGATATTATACCATATATTGGCCGAAATAGCAATAGGAATGAATATAAAATTCCTTTTCGTTATAATTCAGGCAAATACAGAACAATTTTTATACGTATTACGCGTCTCCTGTTTCAATATTTCTCATTTTTCCGATTCCGTGCGAATAATATCCCGTTTCTTTCGTCTTATGGGATGAAAGGTAAAGAAAGGAGCCGAAATAAAATGAAAACGATACAAATGAACGCAAAAAGATTGATCGCCCTTCTGCTCTGCGTCACGGCGATCGCGTCCGTTTTCTGTCTTGTCCTGCCCGCGCAGGCGGAGGACGACGGGGGCAAGCTGTCCGTCTGCGACTGGTTCTGTTATCTCCCGCCGTGGACGGGCGCGGGCGACTGCGCCGCCGAGCTTTACGCGTGGGATAACGAGTCGGAAGCGCTGATCGCCGCGGAGGATCTTGAATGTATCAAGCTGCATGACAAAACTGTCGACCGGGACGCGTACACGATTGAAGACCGGGACGGCGGGACCGTTCTGACGCTGAAGGAAGAATTTCTCAAAACGCTGGAGGACGGCGTTTATTATCCGGAAGCGGAGTTCCGCCGACTGGTTCTTCCGATGAAGTTCTCCGTCGCGACAACGCAGAAGGACGGCAGCGATATCCGCATCGAATTCCCGCCCTACCCGGGAACGGGCGACGCAACGGTATGGCTGCGTGACGACGATACCGTTTTTTCGTATGACGCGTTCCTGTCTCTGCGCCTCGGCGACCGGGAGCTTGCGCGGGACGAAGAGTTCACCGTCGGCGAATGGGCGGGCACGGTGCATCTGGTCCTGAAGGAAGGATTTCTCGACACGCTCCCCTACGGCGAATACCGTTTTACTGCGGATTTTCTGAACGTGAAGAACGTGACGCTGCTGCTGAAGCTCGAAAACCCACACCGCACCGGCGACGTTGACGGCGACGGACTCGTTACTTCGAAGGACGCGCGCCTCGCGCTGCGCATGGCGGCGCAGCTGGACCCCGGAAACGGCATGGGCGCGCTCGCGGCGGATATCGACCGCAGCGGAGGAACCGAATCGGCGGACGCGCGCAAGATCCTGCGCGTCGCGGCGAAGATCGATATATTCCGGGTCAAAGAAAGCTTATATATTTCCGACGCGGCGAAAGAACCGTACGTCTACAGGATCGGCGCGCTGAACGACGCGGCGACGCAGTATCAATGGGTCGCAGAGGTCGATCCCGCCGAAGGGTTGACGGTCACCGAGCAGACCGTCGACCGCAGCAAAGACGGCGAGGTCGGTCTGGCTTCCGAGCAGAGGTTTCTCATTTCGGCGACCGCCCCCGGCACGTACGAGCTGCATCTGAAACAGAAGACCTCGTGGGAGGACGGGTGCATCGATGAGATCGTGTTTATATTTGAAGCTAAGTAATACTGGTTTATCGAGGTCTTTATTTGCGGATATCGGGGTTCGGGGTTCGGATATCGTGTCTGAACCGCGGCTTAAATCATAAAATTAACTCCGCGAGACCGGGATAGAGCAAAATCGTCGATTGAACAAGCACGATCCACGAGATCCGATACCCGATATCCGAAAAAACAGAACGGCGTTCCGCCGTTCTGTTTTTACACCTTCATCGCCACATCCCACGCGCGCCATATGACGGAGCGCAGGTTGCCCACGCCGCCGCAGTCGCCGACGAGGCGGACTTTTTTCTTTTTGCTCTCAAGCGGCGTCGGGTGATAGCCGATGCTCGTGATCACCGTATCCGCGGGGAGCGTCACCGTGTCGCCGTTCTTATCGCGGATCGTCACGCTGTCCTCGCCGATCCCGGTGACCGCCGCCTCGAGATAAACGGGCACGTCGTTCGCCTTGAAATAATCGCGCAGGAAGCTCGAGTTCGCAAGGCAGAGATTTTTCACCGCCATCAGGTCGTTTTTCATCTCGACGATCGCGGGCTTTTTGCCCTCAAGGCACAGATCGTAGGCGATCTCGCAGCCGGTGAGTCCGCCGCCGATGATGACGACCTTTTCCCCCGCCTTCGACGGATCGAGCAGGAAATCCACCGCGTCCAGCGCGCGCTCCGCGCCGGGCATGTGCAGGCGGTTAGCCGCCGCGCCCGTGGCGATCACAATTTCGTCCGCGTCCAGCGCATCGGGATCTGCGATCTCCGTATTGAAATGCACCGGGATCCCGAGTTTTTCGATCTGCCGGCGGTACCACGCGATCAGACGGCGGTCGTTTTCTTTATACTCAGAAGCCGCCGCGGCAATGAATACGCCGCCGAGCTCTTCCGTCTTTTCGTATATCTTGACCTCGTGTCCTCGCAGCTTCAGCACGCGCGCGGTCTCCATGCCGCCGATGCCGCCGCCGATCACGGCGACCTTCTTTTTCTTTTTCGCTGAGACGATCTTATACTTATTGCTGTGCATCGTCTCGGGATTCAGCGCGCAGCGACACATGTGCATCGTGTCGCCGAAATCCTGCATATTGCCGTGCCCCTCGAATTTCGTCAGATCGAAGCAGGCGTTGTGGCAGCAGATGCAGGGCATGATATCCTCTTCGCGCTCTTCCATGAGCTTCGTCACCCATGCGGGATCGGTCAGAAACTGTCTGCCGACCGCGACCGCGTCGATCTGTCCGCCGGAGACCGCTTCCGCGCCCGCGGCAGGGGTCATACGGCCCGCGCAGACCACGGGAAGATCCGTGAATTGCTTGATGTGCGCAACGTCCTTCAGGTTGCAGTTCTGCGGCATATATGCCGGCGGATGCGCCCAGTACCAGGCGTCGTAGGTGCCGTTGTCGCAGTTGAGCATGTCGTAGCCCTTTTCCTGAAGATACTTGACCGCCTTTTCACTCTCCTGCATCGTTCTGCCGATCTCGATATAGCGCTCGCCGGGCACCGCGCCCTCGCGGAAGCCCTTGGTCTTGGAGACGACGGAATAGCGCAGCGACACGGGGAATTCTTTGCCGCATTTCGCCTTGATCTCCTCAACGATCTCCACGGCGAAGCGGTAGCGGTTCTCAAAGGAGCCGCCGTATTCGTCGGTGCGGTGATTGCAGTATTTCAGGGTGAACTGATCCAGCAGATATCCCTCGTGCACTGCGTGGACCTCGACGCCGTCCACACCCGCGTCGCGGCAGAGACGCGCCGTCTCACCGAAGGCGTAAACGATGTCGCGGATCTCCTTTTTCGTGATCGCACGGGTCTCGATATCCGCCCAGCGGTTCGGCAGCGGACTCGGCGCGGCGGTCTGATATTCCATATCAAGGAACGGCGACGCGATCTTGTTGAGCACCTTGTTGGACGCGAGCATCGCCAGCGGATCGGAGAGCGCCATCGCCCTGCCGAAGCCCGCGGTGAGCTGAATGAAGATCTTCGCGCCGGTGGCGTGCAGCTCTTCGACGAACTCTTTCAGCTCGCGGAACATTTTCTTGTTGGTGTAGAGCCAGCGTCTGCCCATCACGTCGCGCACGGGGGCAATGCCGGGGATCACTAAGCCTGCGTTGTTCTTCGCGACGTTCAGGATCAGCTTCGCAGCCTCTTTATCGAAATGACAGGGCTCCATCCAGCCGAACAGGCAGGTGCCGCCCATCGGCGCGAGGACGATGCGGTTCTTGATCTCGACGTTTCCGACCTTCCAAGGGGTAAACAAGGGAGCGTATTCTTCTTTCATCGTATCACCTCATTTTTGTTGATGGTTTATTATAACATATATTTTTGGAAAATACAAATACTGATTTATCGCTCCGCGATAAATCAGTATTTAGTCCCGAGATTCGAGGTCTCCGCTGCTCGCTCCGGTCGGTGCTTCTGCGGCAAGCCGCAGAGATCCCCACCGGGGATCCGCACCCCGAGTCCCGAGGTGGTAGTTTTCAGTAAAGATAATAATATGGAAAAACATATTGTATCCCGCTTTTTTACCAAGACACACAAACTTACCTTATGTATCTCGGGACTCGAGACTCGGGACTCGAGACTTTATCGACAAATCAGGATTCAGCATTGCATTTCCCCGGCCTGCGTGGTAAACTGAAAAAAAAATGATACGGGGAATCGATATGTTTACTGCGGCAAAATGGATCGGCGCGACGGCGGGCGAGCTCGGGCGGCTCGCCGAAGGACCGAAGACGGAAAATCAGTGGGATGAATATAAGGAACGGATCCTGTCCGGCGAGGCGGCCGATCCCACGCGGCGGGGCTCGCTGCTTTTTCGCAAGGATCTTACACTTTCCGCGCCCGTGAAAAGCGCGGTGCTGTCGATCGCGGGGCTCGGCTTCTACCGGGTTAGGATCAACGGCGTATCGCCCGACGAAAAACGCGTTTTCGCGCCGGTCGTTTCCGATTATGCACGCCGCGTCAAATACGACGACTACGAGGTCGCCGGGCTTCTTCATGCGGGGAAAAATCATATCTGCGTCGAGGTCGGTCCCGGGTGGTTCACCGGGAACCCGAAATACTGGGGCTGGCAGCAGACCTGGTACGCGAATCCCCGTCTGATCGCAGAGCTTGAGATCGAGCTTCAAGACGGGACGCGGGACCGCGTCGCAACGGACGGCACGTGGCGGATCGCGGATGGGAACGTCGTTTTCTCCTGCATCTACGACGGCGAGACACAGGATCTTTCGATCGCGCCGAAGGGCTTTTTCGACGCGGATTTCGACGCGTCGGCGCTGTCCTTTGCCGCCGAGGTCGAAGCGCCGCGCGGGTATCTTACGCGCTGCGGCGCGCCGCCGGTGCGCAACACGCGCATACTGAAGCCCGTTTCGGAAAGAGCGCTCTCCCCCACCGAGACCCTATACGATTTCGGCGAAAACGGCGCGGCGATCCCCCGCGTTACGGTCCGCGGCAAAAAGGGCGACACGCTCACACTGCGGCACGCGGAATTTCTGGAGGACGACGGCACGCTTGATCCGAAATCCGAAAACCGCGCGGAATGCACCGACCGTTTCACTCTGGCAGATGAAGACCCAGCCGTGCTTTCGCCCCGTTTTACCTGGCACGGCTACCGCTATATGACCGTGACGCGCTCTTCCGCAGACATCGAGATCGGCTCCGTCGAGAGCTGCGTGATCCATTCCGACGTAAAACGGACCGGCTTTTTTGAGTGCGGGCGGGAGGATCTGAACGAGCTGCACCGGATGTATGTACGCACGATGCTCGCCTGTCTGCAGGGCGTGCCCGTAGACTGCCCGCAGCGCGACGAGCGCAAGGGCTGGCTCGGCGACGCCTACGCCGTAAGCGAGGCGTGTATGTATAATTTCGATATGCGCGATCTCTACAAAGACTGGCTCGAGGACCTGCGCGCCGGTAGACACCCGGAGAAGAAACACATCCCGTTCATCGCGCCAACCTACGGCGACGGCGATACCTCGATCGACTGGAACCTCGCCTATCCCGTTATTCTGCTGGAATGCTATGAGCGGTATCACGATCTTTCGCTTCTGCGGGAACATTACGACGCGCTGCGGGAGCATACGGAGTATTATATTTCGACCGCGCAGGACGGCATGATCCCGCCCTGCTGGTTCGGCGACTGGTGCACGCCCGACCGGCCGGACGGGCAGGAGCAGGTGGCGTTCCAGGCCGGGGACGACGGTCACCGGCAGAATCCGCCCTACGCCGCGACGATATTCTACGCGCAGACGCTGCGGCTTGCCGCGCGCATCGCGGAGCTGACCGGGCACGAAGACGACAAAACGCGGTTCCTTGAAGAACGCGAGAAAGCGCGGCGGGCGCTTCTAAAAAAGTATTTCGACTCCGAAACCGGCCGTTTCGGCGCGGGCGGGCAGTTTCTGCAGACCTTCCTTTTGGCGGAGGATCTTGCCGACGAAAAAGACAGACCCGCAGCCATCGGAGCGCTGATGCGCGAAATTGAGGAGCACGGTCATCACCCCTACGTCGGCGTGCTCGGCCTCAGGCGCATCTACGATCTGCTGTTCTCCCTCGACAGGCCCAAAGAAGCGTACCGCCTTCTGACGGCGGAAGGATATCCCGGGCAGCTGCATATGCTCTCGGGCGGCAGGACCACCCTGACCGAATGCCTCGATTTTGCGGGCAGCGGCGCTCACTACATGTTCGCCTCGCCCGACACGGTGTTTTATAAATACCTCGGCGGGATCCGGATCAACCGCACTTCGCCCGTTCCGGTAACGCTATCGCCGTATTGCCCCGACGATCTGCCCTTTGTGCGCTGCTCGCAGACGCTGCCGGAAGGAAAAATCTCCGTTGAATGGCGCAGAGACAGGGGAAATATCATATTTGATATCGATATCCCCCGAGGCCTGTCCGCCCGCCTGTCACTGAAAACCGCGGCGGGGACTTATGAAGAAGAGCTGCCGGATGGCGGGAAGAAGCACGTTGCGCTTAAATTCTGATTTATCGGGATGCTTCCCGCGGTATTTGGCTTACATGGTAGCACGGCAGACCTCTGCCGTTTCGTGCGGCGCTGCGGGTATGTGCAGGCTTGCCTGTGCATACCCCGGCGACGTACGACGCAATAAAAATCGATCTCGG
>JAFRPB010000066.1 GCA_017429345.1 Clostridia bacterium
AATTTAAAGTTGAATGTCGTCGGGACGGGACGCCATTTTATGCCGCCCGCCCACAACGACATTCAAAACGGCAGAGGTCTGCCGTGCTACCGGCGGGTGTGCCCAACGCCCCGATAAATCAGAATTTGATCGTTTCTTTCAGCAATCGTCGAGCCGCCAGATGTGCATCGTCGAATTTCGCAGATTCTCGGCGGTGGTAAGGCTGAGCAGGTTCGTCATCGGTCCGCGCATTTCCTCGACGAAGACGCGGCCGTCTTTGGAAAAAACCCTGCGGATGATTCCGGGGACTTTGCATCGGGCTGCGACCCGTCCAGACGGATCGAAAACAGTCAGTCGTGTCTGTGTCTCGTTTACACCGATCAACTGCCCGTCGGGCAGACGCAGGTCGATATCGCATGGTATTTCAAGCTTTACCTGCGACCACTCCAACGTCTGCAGATCAAGAATGTGAAGCGATGGACGGGGACCGTCCTGCCGAAGATAACAGCCTGCGGAAAATGCAAGACTGTTGATATTATACCTGCCGAAATCGGTCACGCGCACGGTCTCGCGCAGAGACCCGTCCAACAAGACGAGTTCTTTCTCCGGCGTTGCGTAAAGAAAACCGTCGAACCCGTCCGGAGAAATCAGATCGCGCAGATTCTCCGATGAGAGGAATTCGCGCGTCAGCAGCGCTCGCCCTGTTTCTCCGTCAATTCGGTAAATCACCGTGGAAACCTTATGCGGTTCCGACGGATTGTGCCGCGCAACGGACAGCGTAACGATTCCATCAGCGGAAACGTCGCAAAGATCCAACCTTCCCTTTTCAAGATCGGGTGAAAAACGCCATCGCTCCGCGCCGTCGTTGCCGATGCACGCAATATACGCTTCGCCGAATTCCCTGTGAAAAGAATCGGGCGCGGCGACGTCCTGCAGCACTTGCCTGAACTGCACGACGGGTTCATCATCTTTTGTGACCCAGACCGGCTTCTCCGGCGCCGTTCCCCGAAAGACCATATCCGTCAGCCGTTCGGGATCGCGGGTAAACAGCAGCATATGATCAGTTACGCTTCTCTGCCAGTCGGAAAATGAAAAATCGTTATATGCGTTGAACGCGTTGTTCGGATGGTGCGGGAAGCTTTTAATCCGGGATATCTGCTTTGTGCGGCAATCGTCCCCCTCGTCTGCCAACAACTGATACAGCGCATAACGCGTGCGGATCGCAGCAGGCCATTCCTCCTCGGCAAGCTCGGTGAGCTTTGCGGAGTTCGGGCGTTTGCGCAGCGCCGCTTCGCGGGCTTTGATTGCGCGCATCACGCCGTCGCCGCGGGGTGTTCTGCGGGGTTCGGATTCTCCGTCGTCCAGCAGGGCGGCGCCGACGGTTTCCTCCAAAAGCTCCGTCTGCTCAGATAAATCGGCACAGCGCAAGGCGAAGCGGGAAGCTTTCTGCGGCAGGTCGTCGCCGAAAAACGCGCCGAGCTGTTTGCAGAGCTTTGCCCAGGAGCCGTCGCTGCGGCACGAGGCAAGACGCCGTCCATGCTGCAGAAAAAGGCATTCAAAAATCTCGTCGTCAAAATAATCGAACAGCAGCGCCGCGGCGCCGTCGTTTTCTTTTGTCAGTGTTTTCGCAAGCCGTTCAAGCTGCTCCCGCGCGTCCTCCGGCGGCGTTTCCGCCGGAATGACGCCGATCCACGGAGGATTGTTTGTCCGCATCAAAAATCCATGCGGCAGCCGCGCTTCGACGGCGGTCCGATCAAGCCCGCAGATATGAAGTGTGCAGGTCGAGAGTCCCATAAAGAAAATCCTCTTTGTTTTGTTGATAATCAGGCATTGGGCATTAGGCAATAGACATGTCAAAGATACGCTGTGCGCCTCGGGAAGTTACCTAATGCCTATTGCCTGCTGCCTATTGCCTTCCATCTCGATAGATCAAATTATAATCGTTTCTTTCAGCAACTCGAACAGCAGCCGGATGATCCTGAAATAATCCTGCATAAACAGTTTGAAGCGCTCGAAGAACGTTTTTCCGCGGTAGGGGTCGGTGACGATCGCGTAATCGTTTTCCGCGGTCAGCGGCTCGATCTCGTCCTCCATCGTGAAGATCAAAAACTGCGGGTATTGTTCGAGCGTATCGACGGTGGGCTGCTCGTCGAGGGCGAAGAGCGCGTCGAAAAACGCGTATTCGCTCTCGGGGTGCATGGTGTGCTTGAGATTCTTGATGAACCAGGTGTAATCGGGGAATTCGCAGGTGGACGCGTCGATATACCGGTCGGGGGAGATGCGGTCGTGCCCGTCGTCAACGATCTGCTCCGTCCCCTCGGGGAACGGCTCGTTGATCTGCGCGGTCGTCGCGCCGATCGAGGAATACTTCGTGTCGACGACCATATCCGTCAGATTTTTCTGGCTCGGCACCGCGGGGATGCCGGAGGTGCCGTATTTCGAAACGATCGAGATCTGCACGCCGCGGTCGAGCCCTTCGCGGATGATCTCGGGAACGCGGCCCTGGATCTCGTGATAGTAGTCGATCTTCTCATAGAATGCGTCCGTCACGATCCCGTCGATGAAGCTTTCCTTCGCCTCGTCGTAGAGGTCGTAGGGGATCAGCGCCCAGAAGCCGGGGATCCTGCCGAAAATATACGAAAGCGCCTCGGAATAGATCCGCTGCATCGCGTATTCGTTGATGTTGTTGGCGATATTCACCACGCCGTCGACGACGCCCGCCTGATACAGGCCGTCGATCAGCGCGTTCAGCAGCTCGCCGCGCACGTCTCTGCCCGTGACCGAGGAGAGAAACGCGATCAGCGTCTCGGTATCAAAGCTGAATTTGCCCGCGAAGGGCTCGCCGCAGACGCTCGCGCCCTGAAACGCGCCGCTCAGAAAGATCGCTTTATCAATATATTCGTATTCGTACCGGTCAAGATAGGCGGAGAACAGGCACGCGCCCATGCTCGAGCCGATGATGTCCACCTTTTCCGCGCCGGTGACGCCGACGACGTATTCGATGAAGTCGTGCAGCTGCTCCGAGAGGGTTTTGATATCGAGACGCCAGTCGAAGCTGTAATAGATGTTGTTCCCGGCGGTCCAGCCCTTCTGTTTATCGTATTTCGCGAGGATCTCCTCCTCGGTCGGCCAGACGAACGAAGTGGTCGTCGAGGCGTTGACCGGGTCGCCGTTCTCGTCGCAGCGGATGGGGTTGAAGATCTGATATACCGCGTTGATCAGGGGGGAGTCCAGCGCGACGTAATCCCGCGCGATCACGCTTTTTACCATCGACCAGGCGTACTGCTTGAATACCTCGGCGACGCGGGAGCCCTCGGGCGGGAATACGCGGTCGCCGGTCTCCATATCCAGCGTCGGGGTCGAGACGAAGCCCGCGATGAAGATCACGGGCGTTTCGTTCTTCCGCGCGTCTTCGGCAAACGCCGTCGCCGCGCAGGAGAACAGTAGCAGCGCCGCCAGAAGCAGCGCGAGAAGTTTTTTTACAGTAGGAGTCATATCAGTCAGTCCTTTGTTTGAAAATGCTGAATTGTCGTGGTGTGCCTTTCGCGGATATCGGGGATCGGGGATCGGATACCGTGCCCGAACCGCGGCTCGAATCATAGAATTTACTCCGTAAAATCAGGCAAGCGTAAGAATCGTAGATTATACAAGCACGATTCACGAGATCCGACCCCCGATATCCGAAATTCTGATTTGTTCTTTCGCACAAATCAGAATTTAATCGCCTAATAATCCGAAATACCTTCCCGCCCAATAGGGCTGGAAGTAGATCAGCGGGTTCTGCGCCGCCATGCCGTTGTGCCACTTCAGCGACACCCGGTCGAACAGTCCGTTGCTCTCGGCTTTGACGGTGAATTCGTCGCTTCCCGCGTCGCAGTGCATCGGGTTGCCCGCGCCGCCGCAGATCGGGGCGATCTCGCGCGAAAGCGGCTCGGCAAGATGCGCGGGGTTGCCGTATTTTTCGGGTGAGCGGTCCCAGACAAGGCCGGGGATATGGCTGTTGTAGGCGGGCCAGTTCGCCGTGTCGAGCGGCAGCTCCGCGAGCGTCCGCGCCGCGTCCGAAACGCCGCTCCCGTCGCCGGTGAAGCGGGCGTAAACGAGCTCATACAATGGCGTGCGCTCGATACGTTCGTATTCGCGGTGATCCGCGAGCCCCATCAGAATGACGCTGCGGATCTCGGGTTCTTCGGCATATTCCAGCAGCGGATAGATCGCGTTGAAGCCGAGCTGGTCGTCGATGTGGCAGATATGCGCGTCGCGCACTTTATAATTCATGATATTGAGCAAATAATGGTGTTCCTTGATTAGATAAAGGAACGCTTCTTTGTATTTTCCGTCGCCGGTGATATGATACGCGGTGATCAGATACGAGAGGATCTCGAGCGAATTGATCCCGTGCTCGAAGACCCATTTGCCGTCGCCGTTGAGCGATTCGGGCGACCAGTCCGCCCAGGTCGTGGGCGTGCCGTCGACGTCCACGAGATGCCACCCGTGCTCTATGATGTGGTCGACGATCTTCCGCACGACGGCGGCGACGCGCTTTTTCTCGTCTTCATCCGCGCAGAGATCAAAGTAAACGGAATAGCCGTACAGATGTCCCGTGACCTCGTCGGAAGAGGTCTCGCCGCGCCATTCGACGGTTTTCGTTTCGTCGGTATAATGCCATTCCTTCCGCTCGCCCGTGCCGAAATCCGGCTCGTGCGCGTAGCGGATCGCCCGCGCGGGGAAACCCTCGATCCCTGTGATCTCCGTGAGCTTGATCAGCGCGTCGATCGCGCGGCGGGCGCGCGTTTTCGCTTTTTCGTCGCCCGTGACGGCGTAGCGGAAGCTCTGCGAGGCGGCGTAGATCCCGGTGTAAAGCCCGTCGTTGTCGGTCGCGCGCAGAAAACCGCTTTCGAGATCTCCCGGCTTCGTCAGCGCGCGGGAGACGCACCAGCCGTCCTCGCGCAGAAAATACTTCTCGAGCATTTCGTCGAAATGATCCGCCTTTTCCTCAAGCGTCATCCGCCGGGGCGTGATCAGTGAAAGCCCCGCGTCGGTCACGGCGAGGATCGCGCCGTTTTTGTTCACCGCGACGCGCTTCACGCGCGGCGCGGGCAGCCAGCGGCGGTAGGTCAGATATCGCAGCTTTCCGTTTTTCAGAAGGACGAGCCCGGTATCACAGGCGAAGTATTTCGCGCCGTCCGCGGCAAACGCCATATCGTTGACGGCGCAGGAGGGCAGATTTGAGGTATTGTCCGGTGTGCGCCATTCGTTTCTGTCGTCCCAGACGCACACGCCTTTCGCCGTGCCGGTCCAGATATGTCCGAGCGCGTCAAGCTTTACGCACCGCGCGTCGTCGTCTGCAAGACCGCTCCATTCGCCCGTCAGCTCCGCCCAGTGGCGGCGTTTCCCTTTTTTTGCGAAAAGACCGCACGCGCAGGCGCAGAACACCTTTTCTCCCAAAAGCGCGTCGATCCGCTTCGCGCCGGGCGGCGCGTCGTTCGTGTTCTCTTTCTCCCCGTTTTGCACACGGTAAAGATATTTTTCTGTCAAAACCCACAGTATATTGTCTTCGCTCAGCGCCGCGTCGACGACCGGCTCTTCGAAGACGGTCTCTCTGCGCGCGCCGAGGAAATCTTCAAACACGGAATTGCCCGCGCACAGAAAGATTTTGCCGTCCCGCGCGAACAGCGCCGCCGCCGGGGCGGGCAGATCCGCGATCGGCTCGACGCCGTTTTCCGTGACGCGGCAGAGCGCGTCGCCCGCGGCGAGAAACGAACCGTCGGGCGTCGCCGCGGCGCAGCGAGCGGATCGCGCGGTTTCGTCTTCATATATTTTTGCGGTGTATTGCGTGAACGCGCCGTGATAATGCTTCATCGGAACCGCCCTTTCTGTGGATAATACCGAAATAATACAATAACGCGTCGTCGTCTCAGCTTTTCGTATAACTCAGATATTCGGTGAACAGCGCCGTCGGATCGGCGGAAAAGCTCTTGATATCCAGCGTCGTCAACGCGCCGTTATAATGGTATTCGCATTGCGCGGGCAGCATGGAATCGTCAAAAACATATCGCTGGTAACCGCTCGGATAAGCTTTGAAATAAACCGTAAACCCGCGTTCCTCCGTCCTGGTGAAGCCCTGATCCTCCAGAGCGAGCGGCGTGGGCAGCAGATCGGAAAAACGAAGCGCCGCGCCGTCGTTCTCGAAATATGCCGCGTCCTGCGGGTAGGCGGCGCGGAATTCCATAAACGAAAACAGCCGATACCGACGCGCGGCGTCGTCTATGATCGCCACGGTGCTGTCGCCGGAGTCGTAAACAAGCGTTTTCGCGGGGCTGATGCGGATATAGATCTTACCGTTCTGCCATGCCGTTTCAAGCGTCGAGGTCTGTCCGGATGCGGGATCGGTATAGACTGCGGTCATAGCGTACTGATAATAGCACTCAAGGCTGATCGCATGGGAAGACGCCTTGAGCATGAGGCGCGCGTCCGCGGAATTGATCTTGCCGTCGTAATTCACGTCCGAGCGTTTGATCTGGGAATCGGAGAACGCTTCAAGCCGCGCGCTGTAGCGCAGCGTCAGACGCGCGTCCGACGCCTGCAGCTTGCCGTCGCCGTTGATATCGCCCACAGCGGCGAACGCCGTCGGGCAGAAAAGCAACGCCGAAAACAGCGCCGCGAGCAATGACGAAATGGTTTTTGCCGGTTTTTTCATCTGCGCGCGCACCTCCCTCAGTCCCAATGATAGTCTCTTAACTCGCCGCGGCACGCGAGCTCCGGGAAATCCCACTGCCGCAGCACTTCGTATGCGCCGATCGCGACGGAATTCGCAAGATTCAGACTGCGCGCGTTGCCGATCATCGGGATGCGCACGCAGGCGTCGGGATTCTCATACAGCAGCTTCTCCGGCAGACCTTTGGTCTCCTTGCCGAAAACAAGATACGATCTGTCGGGGTAGCGCACGTCGCAGTATCTGTTTTTCGCTTTCGTGGAGAAATAGAAAAACGCTCCGTCGCCGTTTTTTTCGAAGAATTCGTCCAGACCGTCGTAATACGTAATATCGAGCAGGCGCCAGTAATCGAGTCCGGCGCGCTTGAGCTTTTTGTCGTCGATCTCAAAGCCGAACGGCCGCACCAAATGCAGCCGCGCGCCGGTGACCGCGCAGGTGCGGGCGATGCTGCCGGTATTCTGCGGGATCTCCGGCTCCACGAGAACGATATTGAGTTCAGCCATCGGTTAGTCCTCTTCCGTCATCTTTTTCAGCTTGTAAAGACTGTCTTCAAAATCCACGCCGTAGACCATGCCGGGATATTCCCGATAAGTGCGCAGAATACATTCATATGTAAAATCCACAGCGATCTGCACCGCGCGGGACAGCGTTCTGCCCTTGATCAGCGCAGCCGTCAATACCGAGGCGAACACGTCGCCGGTCCCGGAATAGTTCTCGGGGATCCGGGGTCTGAAAAAGGTTTGCAGTCCGTCCTTCGGCGCGTAAACCGCCGCGCCGATGTTTTTTCCGTCAAAGGATACGCCGGTCAGCACGACCGCAGCGCCGCACTTCTCAAACAGGGCGCAGGCAAGCTCCGCTGTCTGTTCCTCGTTCAGCGCGCCCGGTCTGAATTCCCGCCCGAGCAGGAACGCCGCTTCCGTCAGGTTCGGTACGATCACGTCCGCGCATTCGCAGAGGCGCGCCATTTCGCCCGCGAAGGAAAGATCGAAGCTTGAGTACATTTTGCCGTTGTCCGCCATGGCGGGATCAACGATTTTTATTGTATCTTTTCCGGAAAGCTTCCCGATCAGCGAGGCGACAATGGATATCTGCTTCGCGCTGCCGAGAAAACCGCTGTACACCGCGTCGAACTCGAAGCCGTTGTCAAGCCAGTTGTCGACGAAAGGTTCGAGATCTTCCGTCAGGTCGCGGCAGGTAAAGCCGGGCTTGAACGCCGTGTGCGTCGAGAGTACCGCCGTCGGGATCGCCGCGGTCTCGATCCCCGCGGCGGAAATGATCGGCAGCGCCGCCGTCAGCGAGCATTTGCCGAAGCCGGAGATATCGTGGATCGCCGCCGCGCGTTTTTGTCTTTTCATCTGCAAAGCCTCTTATATGATTTCAGAATAATTCAGACTAATAGTAGCATACTAAACAGTGAAATTCAATAAAGAAAGGAAAAAATGATTATGAACAAAACGACGATGTTTGCAGGTGTGGGCGCGATGGCGGCGGGTAGCATGATGCTCGCCGCGGGAAAACTGCTTTCTTCCAAAAGCATGGCAAAGCGCAAAATGAAAAAGACCGCGAAGAAAGCCTATAAAACCGTCAACGCCGTGCTGGACGGAGTGGGGAAGATGTTTTAAATTCTGATTTATCGAGGTCTTCGACCTCTGATAATTCGGAATTCCGAATTGGTAAATTCTGATTTAACGGCTTCGCCGTTAAATCAGAATTTACATTTACCCCCTTGCCAACCCATTCCGTTTCTGCTACAATAAAAATGGTATTTTATATGAAAGGACGGCATACATATGTTATTCGGCAAGAAAACGATGAAGCTCGTGAGCGTTCTGCTCGCGGCCGTGATGGCTTTCTCCTGCGCGGGGATCTTTGCCTTCGCTCAGGAAGACGCTTACACGATCTACAACCCCTATGAGAATATCGATTGGGAGACGGTCGGTCGCTACAAGACCGCGCTGCATTCCCATACCAACGCAAGCGACGGCAGCATGTCTCTGCGGCAGAGCCTGCAGCGGCACCTTGAGACCGGCTTCGATATCGTCGCGATCACCGACCACGGCACGCCGGATCTGAGCTGGAGCGAACCGCTCGGCTATAATCTCATCGGCAAATTCCTGACCGCGGTCGGCAGGAACGAGGGCGAGCTCGACTATCTCGGCGAGAGCGGCGAATTCGCCGACGGAACGGCGTATACGCTCGAAACGAGAGACGGCGACGACTATCTCGTCGCAGGCGACAGAGAGATCCTGCGCGTGCCCTTCGGCACCGAGAACAACGCCGTGAGCGTCAACGCCCACGTCAACAGCTGGTTTGCGCTGTACGAGAACAACGCGCCCTCCGATTACCGCACGGCGATCTCCGGCGTCGAAAAGGCGGGCGGGCTTTGCGTGATCAACCATCCCGGCGAGTATACGCAGGCGCGCTACGAGCTTTACACCGCGGACGCATACGACGGCGAAAATCTCAACTATAAGTATTTTATCAATAAGTTTTACAGCCTGATCACCGAGTTCGATTCATGCCTGGGTATCGATATCAATTCCAAGGGCGACGGCAGAACCAGATACGACAGAAAGCTTTGGGATATCCTGCTGACCAAGGCCGCCGCCGACGGCGAGACCGTGTACGCGCTCGCCACGAGCGACGCGCATCAGGTCGACAAGATCGATACCGGCAGCACGGTCGTGCTCGCGGCGGAGAAGACGAGCGCGGCGCTCAAAACCGCGCTGCAGAACGGCGAATGCTTCCCGCAGAGCACCTGCATCGCCAATTATGACGAGCTGGTCGCCATTGCCGAGGGGATCAAAACGCTCTACGGCGAAACGGATCTTTACAGCGAGCTTTGCGGCGTGATCGCCGCCTATGAGGCGGAGCGCGACGAGATCGAGCATTCCTCCGACGACGGCAACGTGGGCGTGAGCTATCACGCGGTGGACGGCGCCGGGTATTTCGCGAAACAGACCCGCCCTGCCATCGATTCGCTCTTCGTGGATGACGATGAGAATACCATCACGGTCAACAGCGAAAACGCCGTGCTCGTGCGCTGGATCTCCGATGGGAAGCAGTTCGCGGTCACAACGGCGGACGAGGCGCAGATCGACCTTGACGATTACGCCGACGCGATCGGCGGCTACGTGCGCGCCGAGGTCTTCGGCGAGGGCGGCGTCGTGTATACGCAGGCGTTCATGCTCAATCAGGAGCAGGCGACCGGCAGCGCAAAACGCACCGTCGATTTCGGGTTCATGGATTTTCTGTCCGCCCTGATCGACCGGTATGTGAAGCTGCTGAGCAGGATCGTCAGGAATCTTTTTAATAAATGATATCAGTGTGAAGAGGTAAGAGTGGAGAGTGGAGTGAAGGAAGTCGCTTCGCGACTTGATTATATATAATGTCCAGTTTAGGTTAAAGATGTTTTAAGGCACCGCATTCAACTTTATTATTTTATCAATGGGGTACGGGGCTTGCCCCGTCCGACATTTCACTCTTCACTCTGCACGCTCCACACTTCAAATTCAGAAAATAAGCCCTCATAAAGGAGTATACTATGGATACATCAAAACAAAAAAAGTTTCTCGACCTGATCGCCTCCGACGCGCGCTTCCGCGAGGAGGAGCTGGCGGTGATGCTCGGCGAGAGCGTCGACGAGATCAAAAAAACGATCGCCGAACTTGAGGAAAAACACGTCATCTGCGGGTATCATACCCTGATCGACTGGGATAAGGTGCACGACGAGGACGTGACCGCCATGGTCGAGCTGCGCGTGATGCCCCAGGGCGGCGACGGCTATGAGCAGCTGGCGGAGAAGATCGCCGGCTATCCGCAGGTCGACACGCTCTATCTCATGAGCGGGACCTACGATTTCCTCGTGACCGTGCACGGCCGCTCGATCAAGGAGGTCGCGCTGTTTGTCAACGGCAAGCTCGCGACCATCGACGAGGTGCAGAGCACGACAACGCATTTCACTCTTACGAAATATAAAGAGCTCGGGCAGAACCTGCAGAGCTTCAAAACAGACGCAAGGATGCTGATGACGCCGTGAAAAACAGAATATCAAACAAAGTCGCGGCGCTCAAGCCCTCGGGGATCCGTAAGTTCTTCGACCTTGCGCGCCAGATCCCCGGCGTCGTATCTCTCGGCGTCGGCGAACCGGATTTCGACACCCCCTGGCATATCCGCGAGGAGGGCATCAAAGCGCTGCAGCAGGGCAAAACGTTCTATACCGCCAACGCGGGGCTCGACGAGCTGCGAAAAGCCATCGCGGATTATACGAAACGCAAGATCGGCGTGGAATACGACCCGAAGACCGAGGTCTACGTCACCGTCGGCGGCAGCGAGGCGATCGACGGCGCGATGCGCGTGATCCTCGACCCCGGCGATGAGGTCGTCTATACCGAGCCGTGCTTCGTTTCGTATATGCCGTGCATTGCTCTTGCGGACGGCGTGCCCGTGCCGATCCGGCTTAAAAACGAAAATAAATTCAAGCTCACGCCCGAGGAGCTCGAGGCGGCGATCACGCCGAAAACCAAGGCGCTGATGATCTCCTTCCCGAATAATCCCACCGGCGCGGTGATGACAAAGGAAGATCTCGAAAAACTCGTGCCGATCATCGAAAAGCACGACCTTCTCGTGGTCTCCGACGAGATCTATTCCGAGCTAACATACAACGGCCTTGTGCACACGAGCATCGCGTCCCTGCCCGGGATGCGCGAGCGCACGATCGTGATCAACGGCTTTTCCAAGGCGTTCGCCATGACGGGCTGGCGTATGGGCTACGCCACGGGGCCCGCGGATATCGTCAAACAGATGATCAAGGTGCATCAGTTCGCCATCATGTGCGCGCCCACGGTCAGCCAGTACGCGGCGGTCGAGGCGATGCAGAACGGCGAAGAGGACGTGCGGAATATGCGCGAGAGCTACGATCAGCGGCGCAGATACCTGCTCAATGAGTTTGAAAAAATGGGGCTGCCGTGCTTCGAGCCCGAGGGCGCGTTCTATATGTTCCCGGATATCCGCGAATTCGGCATGACGAGCGAGGAATTCGCGACCGAGCTGCTCAAATCCGAAAAGCTCGCGGTCGTGCCCGGCGACGCCTTCGGCGAGAGCGGCGAGGGCTTCATACGCATCTCCTATGCCTATTCCCTCAAGGAGCTGCGCGAGGCGATCCGCCGTCTCGGCGCGTTCGTGGAGAAGCTGCGCAGTGAAAAAGAATAATAATCGATAAAAAAATATCAAATATCCCTTGCTTTTTTCTTTTTCATATGTTATAGTGTCTTTGATAAAAAGCCCCCTGACGCGGAAACTCCCATACGGACTTGACGCGAAAGATACGGCCTGACAGACGACGCATACGATCAATATGCCGTTCTACGCCGTGTCCCGTAAGGGCGCGGCGGTTTTTTATAAAGTGAGGAATTAGGAGTGAGGAGTGAGGAATGAATGACGGGGCTCCGAGTCTTGCCTGCCGTTCTCACCTGCCGGTTCGGTCGTTGCTTCTGCGGATAAACCGCAGAGGTTGCCACCGGCAACCCGCAACTCGGTCGGTGCTTCTGTGGCTAAAGCCACAGAGATCTTCACCGGAGATCCGCACCCCCGTACCCCGATTATATATGTGCGTCAAATGAACGAAAAATGATAACGGTACACACAGCGTCAATTACCCTCACAGTTCTCCCGTTAATGATTTATAATTCAAGTCGCGAAGCGACTTCCGACACTCCACTCTTAACTCTTCACCCTCCACACTTTTATAAATCAAAGTCGCGAAGCGACTTCCGACATTCCTCACTCCTCATTCCTCATTCCTCATTTTAAAATAATACAGAAAAGAGACGAACACCATGTCAATCTACGATCCGAAATCAATGCACGCGGACGAATTCATCAATCACGAAGAGATCCTTGAAACGCTGGCATACGCCGAGGCGCACAAGGACGACCGGGAGATGATCGAGGCGATCCTCGAAAAGGCGCGCCCGGTGAAAAAGGGAAGCGGCTGCGTCTGCGCGGGCCTTTCGCACCGCGAGGCGTCCGTTCTGCTCGCCTGTGACATTCCCGACCTCGTCGAAAAAATGTATGAGGTCGCCGAGGAGATCAAACTCGCGTTCTACGGCAACCGCATCGTGATCTTCGCGCCGCTGTACCTGTCGAACTACTGCGTCAACGGCTGCCTTTACTGCCCGTATCACCTTAAAAACAAGCATATCCCGCGCAAAAAGCTCACGCAGGAGGAGGTCGCCGCCGAGGTCGTCGCCCTGCAGGATATGGGCCACAAGCGCCTCGCGATCGAAGCGGGGGAGGACCCGGTCAACAACCCGATCGAATATATCCTCGACTGCATCAAAACAATTTACAGCATCCACCACAAGAACGGCGATATCCGCCGCGTCAACGTGAATATCGCCGCCACCACCGTGGAGAATTACCGCAAGCTCAAGGAGGCGGGCATCGGCACCTATATCCTGTTCCAGGAGACCTATCATAAAGAGAGCTACGAGTATCTGCACCCGACGGGGCCGAAGCACAACTACGCCTATCATACCGAGGCGATGGACCGCGCCATGGAGGGCGGCATCGACGACGTGGGACTCGGCGTGCTGTTCGGACTTGACAAGTATAAATACGAATTCGCCGGGCTCATCATGCACGCGGAGCACCTTGAGGCGGTGCACGGCGTGGGCCCGCACACGATCAGCGTGCCGCGCGTTAAGAAGGCGGACGACATCGACCCCGACGAGTTCGACAACTCGATCACCGACGAGATGTTCTGCAAGATCGCCGCGTGCATCCGTATCGCCGTGCCCTATACGGGCATGATCGTCTCCACCCGCGAGACCGAACAGGTGCGCTCGAAGATGCTGCGCCTGGGCGTGTCGCAGGTCTCCGGCGGCTCGCGCACCTCGGTGGGCGGCTATACGCAGGAGGAGCGCCCGCACGATACCGAGCAGTTCGACGTTTCGGATCAGCGCACGCTGGACGAGGTCGTGCGCTGGCTCATGGAGAGCGGGCACGTGCCGTCCTTCTGCACCGCCTGCTACCGCGAGGGCAGGACCGGCGACCGTTTTATGAGTCTTTGCAAGAACGGGCAGATCCTCAACTGCTGCCACCCGAACGCGCTGATGACGCTCGCGGAGTATCTTGAGGACTACGCCTCGCCCGAGACCAAAAAGGCGGGCTATGAGATGATCGAGAAAGAGCTCGCCCGCATCCCGAAGGAGAAGGTCCGCGCCATCGCCGCGGACAATATCGCGCAGATCCGCAGCTCGAATCGACGGGATTTTCGGTTCTGATCCCGCATCCAGGCCGACATCGCGCCGAATATTTAAGGCAACACCGCACAATTCGGGCGTGCGGATTGCGCAGTAGATTTTTTCGTCAGATTGTACAGATTCTCCGCAGGCAACCTGACGGTTGGCAAGGAGAAGATGTGCAATATGACGGAACAAAGATCAAGTAAGACGCGCATTCGTATTTGTGCGGTGTTGCCTTAAAAAACAAAAACGTTCCTTTCCCGTTTTCCGCTGTCGTGCGGCTGATACGGGAAAGGAGCGTTTTAAAATTATCCTGATCGATATTGCAGTCCGAAAAAGAATATGTTATAATAAATCAAGAAGAATCTTAACGGAAAAGTGCGGAGTGCTTTTCAAAAGGAACCGGGAATCAGGAACTTATTTACTCGCATTTCCGTTTACACGAAGGTCCGTGAATCAAAAAGAAAAAGGATGATCGTTATGTTGAAAATGAAAAAAATACTTGCCGTGCTTCTCAGTGCTGCGCTGTTCGCCGGCTGCGTGCCCTTCGCGACCGCCGGGGCTGCCGAAACGCCCCGTTATCTTGTTCTGGGCGACTCCATTGCGGAAGGCTACGGGATCCTGAATAGCGATGAGGCGTGTTACGGCAGGATCGTCGCCGATACGAACGGTTACGAATACGATAATTACGCCCGCGTCGCGACGGACAGCAGCGAGCTGCTCGAACAGCTCGGGCGAAGCTACGTCCGCAGCCGGATCGCCGATGCGGATATCATCAGTCTCTCGATCGGCTCGAACGATTATTTCGATCATCCGGACGTGGTCAAGCTGGTGATCAAGGCGCTGTTCGGTCTGAACAGAAAGCAGATGGACGAGATCGCCGAGGCGTTTTATCAGAACCTGTGTGGGATCGTCGATACGATCTATGGGCTGAATCCCGACGTCACGCTGCTGGTGCAGACCGTTTACTGCGTATGGTACGGCTTCGCCGGCAACGCCAACAAAGCCTGCTCCGACCGCTGCAACGCCATGATCGAGCGGTACGATAAGGAGCATCCGGGCAGGATCGTGATCTGCGATATCTCGCCCGCCATGAACGGACACCCCGAGAATCTTGCGGACGACTGCGTTCATCCCAACGCGGCGGGCAACGTCGCGATCGCCCGGATCGTGCTGAAACAGCTTTACGATCTCGGACTCGGAACGGGGCTTGAACCCGTCGTCAACGCCGAGGGCGTCGACTGGAATTTCTTCGAGACGAGTATGGAGAATAAGCAGATCGCGGCCCTGGTCACCGCGCTCGTGAAGATCGTGACCGGCAACGGCGCGAATCTGCATCGGTGAGTGTGTTCAGGGATGAGCGATGAGGGATGAGGGATGAGAGAACGAAAAAAAACTCTCTGCGTCTCGGTTAACTCTCACTTTTATTGTAAAAAACGACGTTTTGATGAGGAATGAGAGACCGTCGACCGAAAGAAAAAATCTCCGCTCTCCGCTCTGACCTTACACTGTTCGTGACCCTTTGTCAAGGACAATTTTTAAAGTGAATAGTATAAATCCACTTTTTTGTGATATAATGGTTCCCGCTTTACCGTCAGGGAGGATAGGGCAACGCTGAGGAGCGACCCGAGCGCCCGGACGGGTTTGCGG
>JAFRPB010000067.1 GCA_017429345.1 Clostridia bacterium
CACATTTCACATTTCACTGTTCAGGCAGGCGACTGCCTCGTCCGCGGTAAACCCGCCGGGGGTATTGTCAAAATTCCTGATCTTTGCGGAAAAGCGTTCCCTGTATTTTTCCGCGTCGGGGACGCGGATATGCACGTCCGTCAGCGCGGCGATCACCGAAAGCAGCTCCGTCTTTTCTGTGTCGAGCAGCGAGAGCAGCGCCGCCGTTTTTTGGGGGCAGACCGCCTCGCATTTTTCGTAAAGCGGGGCGAAAAACGCGGTGCACGCGCGCCCGTGCGGGACGCCGTATGCTTCCGTCAGCACGTAGCCCACCGTATGCGGGAACAGCGTGCCGGTGATGTTGATCGCAAGGCCCGCATAGATCGAGCCGTAATAAAGCTTCTCCCGCGCTTCTTCGTCCGGGAGCGCGTCGGAAGCGTTCAGCGCCTTCAGCTCGTTCCAGAGGATGCCGAGCGCGCTTCCTGCGTAAAGCAGCGACAGGTCGTTCGCCTTCAGCGAGAAAAAGCTTTCCGCCGCGTGGGCGAAAGCGTCCAGCGCGCAGCTCACGGTGACGGAGCGCGGCGCGGAATACGTATATTTCGGATCGCAGACGGCGATCGTACCGTAGCATAAAGGTCTCGAAATACTCTTTTTGCGTCCGGTGACGGAATGCGTCAGCACCGAAACGCCCGTGACCTCGCTGCCCGTGCCGGCAGTGGTGCCGATCAGCACCGTCGGCAGGGGCTTACTCATCGTGGGAAGCGCGGCGTAAACGCCGTCCGCGCTCACGTCCGGATTTGCGGCATACAAAGCCGCGGCCTTGACCGCGTCCAGCGGCGAGCCGCCGCCGATGCCGATCAGGAAGTCCGCGCCGAAGCGAAGCGCCCCGCGCCCCGCGGCATGACAGTCCGTCGTCAGCGGATTCTGGCCGATCCCGTCAAAAACACGGTAACCGATCCCGTACTGCGCAAGAAGACGCACGCAGTCGTCAAGCGCGCCGCTTTTCTTTGCCGACGAGCTGCCGGTGACGATCAGACAACGCTTTCCGAGAGATGCGATATCCGCACCCGCATCGGTCAGTGCATCCGCGCCGGAAAATATTTTTACGGGCATATAACCGTTGATTTTCATAACAATCCCTGCTAAAATAAGTTTTGAATATATTTTTCGAGTATAATTTAATTTATTATACATTATCCTATCGCAAACTTCAACACCGAAGACCGCTTTTTTTTAAGAATCGGAGAGAAAAATATGGAAAAGACAATAGAAATCGTTCATCTCGAACGCGGCTTTGTCGTGATCGTCAAGCCCTGCGGCGTATCCTCCGGAGAGGATGGCGCAATGCCGCTTCTCCGGCAGGCGCTTGCGGCCCGCGGCGAGCCGGACGAGCTTTACCCCGTACACAGGCTCGACCGGGAGACCGACGGACTCATGCTTTTTGCCCGCACAAAGCAAGCCGCTGCGTTTTTCAGCGAAGAAATCCACGCGGGCGGATTTGAGAAGATCTACGAAGCGCGTCTGAGCGGCGTGCCGAAGGAGAAAGAAGGCACGCTTCGCGACCTGCTGTTTCACGACAGACAGAAAAACAAAACATACGTCGCGGATAAACAACGACGCGGCGTCAAAGAAGCTGCGCTGTATTATACCGTGACGGAGGAGTCGGCAGGCTGCTGCACCGTGCGCGTCCGTCTGGAAACAGGCAGAACGCATCAGATCCGCGTGCAATTCGCCTCGCGCGGGCTTCCTCTGGTCGGCGATCGGAAATACGGCGGACCGAAGGCGGACCGATTGTATCTGACCGCCCGCGAGCTGCGATTCACCGCGCCGGATGGGAGAATGATGGAATTTAAAATCTGATCTATCGCTTTGCGATAGATCAGATTTTGCTGCTGGCCGCTGGCTGCTATCCCTGTAACGCCAGAAGCCAGAAGCCAGCAGCCAGAAGCCAGCAGCCAGAAGCCAGCAGCCAGAAGCCAGCAGCCAGAAACCAGAAGCCAGTAGCCAGCAGCCAGTAGCCAGTTCTGATTTGTCGAGCAGCAAAGCCGCTTGACAAACAATCAGAATTTTCCTCTTGCAATTTTTTATATAAAGTGATATTATAACCTTGTATACAGAAAAAGCGACGACGGAGACAGTAGCTCCGGGCGAAATTTTCAGAGAGCGGGCGGCAGGTGAAAGCCCGCATGAGTACCCCGGCGCGAAGATCACTCCCGAGCTCCCGTCCGAAAACCGTTGAAAAACAAAGATTCGTTCCGTTGCGCGGCGAAGGCATACGCTGTGTCTCCAGTCCCGAACGAGTCGGCGTTATCCGCGGCGAGTAGGCGCGGGCGGGTCTCCCCCGTTACCGGGAGCGCATATGATCGTATGCCGGACAGGGTGGTTTATAAGCGAAGATGCGTCTTCGTCCCTTGGCGGACGGAGACTTTTTTTAATTAGGAATGAGGAATTAGGAATGAGGAATGAATGAAGGGGCTTCGCCCCTTACCCCGATTATATAAGTGCGTATAATTCAGTTTATTAACCCTTGCCGAATTATTATAGTTAATTCGTTAATTCTTTGCTCTTAAAGTATCCTTGTTAATTCTATAAATCAAGTCGCGCAGCGACTTCCTTCACTCCACTCTTCACTCTTCACCCTCCACACTTTAAAAATCAAGTCGCTTGCGACTTCCGACATTCCTCATTTCTCATTTTCAACAGTAATCATTTCCGAAAGGATCGATAGATATGTCCGTCTACAAAAAGGTTTCCACGGACCTGAATTTCGTGGCGAGAGAAAAAGAGATCGAGCAGTTCTGGAAGGATCATGAGATCTTCGAGAAAAGCATGAAGATCCGCGAGGGCGCGCCGACCTATATGTTCTACGACGGCCCGCCCACCGCCAACGGCAAGCCGCACATCGGCCACGTGCTCACGCGCGTCATCAAGGATATGATCCCCCGCTACCGCACCATGAAGGGCTACGACGTGCCCCGCAAGGCGGGCTGGGATACCCACGGCCTGCCCGTGGAGCTCGAGGTCGAAAAACTTTTAGGGCTCGACGGCAAGGAGCAGATCGAGGAATACGGCATCGACCCGTTTATTCAGAAGTGCAAGGAAAGCGTCTGGAAATACAAGGGCATGTGGGAGGATTTCTCCTTCACCGTCGGCTTCTGGGCGGATATGGATAACCCTTACGTCACCTATCACAACGACTATATCGAGTCCGAATGGTGGGCGCTGAAAAAGATCTGGGACAAGGGTCTGCTCTATAAGGGCTTCAAGATCGTGCCCTACTGCCCGCGCTGCGGCACCCCTCTTTCCTCCCATGAGGTCGCGCAGGGGTATAAGCTCGTCAAGGAGCGTTCCGCCATCGTCCGCTTCAAGATCAGGGGGAGCGACGGATATCTTCTCGCGTGGACGACCACGCCCTGGACGCTGCCCAGCAACGTGGCGCTCTGCGTGAACCCCGCCGAGACCTACTGCAAGGTCAAAGCCTGCGACGGCTACACTTATATCTTCGCCGAAGCGCTGCTCGATACGGTGCTCTCGCCCCTCGCGAAGGACGGCGAAGCGCCCTACGAAGTTCTTGAAAAATATAAAGGCTCCGACCTCGAGGGTATGGAATACGAGCCGCTGTTCGCCTGCACCGGCGATTTCGTCGCGAAGCAGAGCAAAAAAGGGCATTACGTGGTCTGCGACTCCTACGTCACCATGTCCGACGGTACGGGCATCGTGCACACCGCCCCCGCCTTCGGCGAGGACGACAACCGCGTCGGTCAGAAATACGACCTGCCCTTCGTGCAGTTCGTGGACGGGCAGGGCCACATGACGAAGGAAACGCCCTGGGCGGGCACCTTCGTCAAGGACGCCGACCCGAAGATCCTCGTCGCGCTCGAGGAAGCGGGACTTTTGTTCTCCGCGCCGAAATTCGAGCACGACTACCCCTTCTGCTGGCGCTGCGACACGCCCCTGATCTATTACGCCCGCGATTCCTGGTTCATCAAGATGACCGCCGTGAAGGACGATCTTCTGCGCAACAACGACACCGTGAACTGGATCCCGAAGAGCATCGGCACCGGCCGCTTCGGCGAATGGCTCAAGAACGTGCAGGACTGGGGCATCTCGCGCAACAGATACTGGGGCACGCCGCTGAACGTATGGGAATGCCCGGACTGTGGGAAGCAGCTTTCGATCGGCTCCATCGCGGAGCTCAAAGAGCTCTCCGACAACTGCCCGGATGAGATCGAGCTGCACCGCCCGTATATCGACGCGGTCACGGTCAGATGTCCCTGCTGCTCCGGCACGATGAAGCGCGTGCCCGAGGTCATCGACTGCTGGTTCGACTCCGGCGCGATGCCCTTCGCGCAGTACCATTATCCCTTTGAGAACAAAGAATATTTCGAGTCCCACTTCCCGGCGGACTTCATCTCCGAGGCGATCGACCAGACCCGCGGATGGTTCTATTCGCTGATCGCGATCTCGACGCTGCTGTTCAACAAGGCGCCGTATAAAAACGTGATCGTGCTCGGCCACGTACAGGATAAGGACGGCAAGAAGATGTCCAAATCCAAGGGCAACGCCGTCGACCCCTTCGAGACCCTCGAAAAGCACGGCGCGGACGCGATCCGCTGGTATTTCTATACCAACTCCGCCCCGTGGCTGCCCAACCGCTACCACGACGACGCGGTCACCGAGGGACAGCGCAAATTCCTCGGCACGCTGTGGAACACCTACGCGTTCTACGTGCTCTACGCGAATATCGACTCCTTCGACCCGACGAAGCACACGCTCGACCGAAGCAGTCTCTCCATCATGGACAAGTGGGCGCTCTCGAAGCTCAACACGATGGTGAAGACCGTCGACGAGGAGCTTGACAATTACAACATCCCCGCCGCGGGCAAGGCGCTGGCGAACTTCGTCGACGAGCTGTCGAACTGGTACGTCCGCCGCTGCCGCGACCGCTTCTGGGCGCAGGGACTCGAGCAGGATAAGATCAACGCCTACATGACGCTCTATACCGCGCTCGTCACCACGGCGAAGGCCGCCGCGCCGATGATCCCCTTCATGGCGGAGGAGATCTATCAGAACCTCGTGCGCTCGGTGGACGCGGAAGCGCCCGAGAGCGTGCACCTGTGCGGCTTCCCCGCCGCGGACGCCTCGCTGGAGGACGCTTCTCTTGAAGACGCGATGGAAGAAGTGCTGCAGGTCGTCATCCTCGGCAGAAGCGCGCGCAACGGCGCGAATATCAAAAACCGTCAGCCCCTCACGACGCTGAAGATCGTCGCCGAACGCGCCCTCGACGGCGTTTATACCGACATCATCAAGGACGAGCTGAACGTGAAGGAGGTCGTCTTCGCCGACAACGCGGACGATCTGGTCAGCTACTCCTTCAAGCCGCAGCTCAAGACCGTCGGGCCGAAATTCGGCAAGAAGGTCGGCGAGATCAGAAACGCCCTCGCCGCGATCGCCGACGGCGGAAAGGCGAAAAAGGAGCTGGACGAGACAGGCTTCCTGACCCTCGCGCTCTCCGACGGCGAGGTAAAACTCGGCGAGGAGGATCTGCTGATCGAAACCAAACAGACCGAGGGCATGTACACCGTCTCCGACAAGGGCGTCACGGTCGCGCTCGACACGCGCGTCACGCCCGAGCTGATCAACGAGGGCTACGTGCGCGAGCTGATCAGCAAGATCCAGACCATGCGCAAGGAAGCGGGCTTCGACGTGACCGACCACATCAGCGTCACCATCGACGCGGGCGAAAAGATCGCCGCCGCGCTCGACGCTTACGGCGACGAGCTCAGACGCGTCGTGCTCGCGGAATCCGTCGTTCTCGGCCCCGCCGCAGGATATACCAAGGAGTGGGATATCAACGGGGAGCAGGCCGTGATCGGGGTGGAGAAAAAGTGAAAAGTGAAAAGTGAAAAAGTGAAAAGTCAGCGCTGACGCGCCGGATAAAAAACACTGTTCACCGTTCACTGTTCACATCTCACATTTCACATCTCACATTTCACATTTCACATCTCACATTTCACATAAAAAAAGGAGCGCATTTTCAATGAAAAAGATACTCTGCGTATTCTTAAGCGTCCTTATGGCGGCGCTGCTGATCGTCCCCGCAGCCGCGGCGGACGCCGCGAAGGAGGATTACAACGATTATCCCGTCGTCATCATCCCCGGCTACAGCTCCTCGCAGCTGTACGTCGTCGATCCCGACGGCTCAAAGCGCGACATCTGGTGGGTCAACTACTCCGCGATCCTCGAAACGGTCAAGGAGAACCTCGCCGATCTCGCGAAGGGCCTGGGCAGCTACGGCGTCGGCGACGCGGAAAAGCTGCGCGAGATCCTCAAACCGCTTCTGGAGCTCTACGTCGGCGAGCTTGCGTGCAATCCCGACGGCACGAGCAAATACGACGTGCATCCGGTGCTGGAGCTGACCGCGGAAGGTTCGCGCTGGTCGGGTCTTGAGGAAAAGCACCGCAGGCTCGTAGGCTACGTGGACGAGATCATGGATACGGACGACATTTACATGGCGTCCTCGGATTTCCGCATGGGCGCGATCTATAACGCGAACCGCCTCGACACGCTCATTCAGGACATCATCAAGACCACCGGCTGCAAGAAGGTCAACATCCTCTGCCAGAGCCACGGCGGCCAGGTCGCGGGCACGTATTTAAGCCTGCACGCGAAGGACGCGGGCAAATACGTCAACAACGTCGTGATGTGCGTTCCCGCCCTCGGCGGCGCGGCGATGGCGTACGACGCGCTGACCGAACAGGTGGAGCTTGACGAGCTGAGCATCCTCAAATTCTTTGAGTACAATCAGCAGATGGGCACCGAATTCGACTGGCTGCTGGCCGCGGAGCCTCTGGGCGGCGTGGACAACCTGATTTTCGCGCTGATGCCGCTGGTCAAGGAAGTCGTCGGCTACTGGCCGAGCCTTTGGGATTTCGTCCCGATGGACTACCTCGACGAGTGCATCGCGACCCTTGACCCGGTCGCGAGCAAGAAGCTGATCGACGATACGACCTATTTCCACAACACGATCATGGCGCACTATAAAGAGAATCTGCAGGCGGCGCAGAAATCGGGCGTGAATATCTCGATCCTCGCGGGCTTCGGCTTCGACGCGGTCACCGGCATGGATATCAATTCCGACGGCATCATCCCCGTGAACGCCGCCACCGGCGCGATCTGCGCGCCCTACGGACAGCGCTACAACGACGGCTATACAACAAAGAACACCGTCTGCAAAAATAAGAATCACAACCACCTCTCCCCCTCGATGGAGATCGACGCGTCGACCTGCTGGCTGCCGGAGAACACCTGGTTCATCGACGGCTACTACCACGGGCAGGAGCGGATGGATCAGAAGAGCATGGCGCTGATCCGGCGGCAGCTGCTCTCGAAGGACCCGGTCAAGGACGTGCATTCCGACCCCGCGTATCCGCAGTTCCGTTCCACGGGCACCGAGACCGAGGGCGTGCACGTGATGTTCGACCGGAGCGTCGAAGGGTATCTTTCCTCGCAGGATACCTCGCTCGTCGTGACGAATACGACGAAATACCCGGTGTTCGTCCTCTCCGTCGAAACGCAGGGCGTCGACCTGTCGTTCAACCTGCCCTTCGGGCAGTTCATCGGCGCGGGCAAAAGCGTGTCGCTGCCCTATGAAGGCGAGATCCCCGAGATCAGCAAAACGCGCGCCGCCGTCACGGTCTACTTTATCGAGATCGGCGGTTCGGGCACGCCGATCCTCTCGCGCACGACGGATTTCACGATCATGAACGGCGAAGCGCCGGAATACGACAAAAACAACCCGTATACAGACGTTGATTTCCCGCTCGGGGAGATCGTAACGACGCCCGGCGTGGACAACGATATGGTCACCCGCGCGCTCGGCGTCTTCGGCGTCTCGGAGCTGTATATCCGCGTCTACATCTTCGTCACGACCGCGATCGATATGATCAAGCGCGTCGTCGCGATGTTCCAGGCGATCAGCGCAATGTCGTAAGATAAGGCACAAAAAAACCGGCGGTTGCCGGTTTTTTTGCTTTATAAATTCTGATTTGTCGATAAAGTCCCGAGTCCCGAGTCTCGAGTCCCGAGATACGTAAGGTAAGTTTGTGCGTCTTGGTAAAAAAGCGGAAAACAATATGTTTTTCCATATTATTATCTTTACTGAAAATTATCGCCTCGGGACTCGGGACTCGAAACTCGGGACTAAATACTGATTTTTCGTTGCCCGATAAATCAGTATTTAGGTGTAAGGTGCATGTGACAATAGCCTTGATGCAGTGCGCCTCGGCGAGAAAACCTTGCACCTTACACCTTAAACCTTACACCTTAAACCTTACACCTTACACCTGTAACCTTACACCTTAAACCTTACACCTTTAACCTTGCACCTGTAACTCTTCGATACTTTTCACAAAAACATCCATTTCCCGAAAAACGATCTCGACAATGATCGACCAATTAATGCCCTCGTAGTTATGCACGAGCCGGTGTCTCAAGCCGGAAACCACGTTCCACGGGATCTCGGGATGCGCCTGTTTCAGTTCGGGACTGATATGATAGACCTGTTCGCCGATATTGTATAACGGCGTCGTAACAGCCCATTGAGAGAATTCATCGTTCAGAAGCAATGCTTCCGTTATTCCGTGCTTTTCGATCTCACGGCATAGGGCTTCCCACGTTGAAACGATCTTTTTGATCCGCTGGGCGTCGGTTCTGTTCAAGCGATCTTCACTCCCTCTTTCAGAACGTTTTCATAAAACGGCGTACCTTCGTCAAGCTCACAGATCTCAAACACGTCTGCATCTTTTCCGGTCATCAGACGCAATTCCTCACCGAAAGCAAAAATATCCGTTTTTTTAAAATCCGCGCCGCCGAAAACGATCACGTCGATATCCGACCCCGCCTTTTCCTCTCCGCGCGCGTAAGAACCGAACAACAGCGCGTGATCGGCATGATAGCGTTTCAACAGGGTCCTGATGATCTCTTCGATTTGAAGCCTTGTAAGCATGAGTACACCCCCTTGATTATATTATACACGAATTATGGAAAATATCAATCAGTTTTTAGGTGTAAGGTGTCAGGTATCAGGTGTAAGTGACAATAGCCTTGATGCCGTGCGCCTCGGCGAGAAAACCTTTAACCTTATACCTTTAACCTTACACCTTTAACCTTACACCTTTAACCTTACACCTTTAACCTTACACCTTTAACCTTACACCTTTAACCTTACACCTTTAACCTTACACCTGAAACCTTACACCTTAAACCTTACACCTGAAAAATCCGCGGGATCGGGCTTTGCCCGATCCCGCGGATTTTACACAAGTCCCGCCAGCAGCTTCAGCGTATTCTCCGCGCCGTCGCGGTGGCTGCGCTCGTAGCCGTGGGAGGCGAACACGCCGGGACCGATCAGGCCGTGGCGCGCGTCGAGCCCGCCGCACATGGTCGCGCTGGCGTCGGAGCTGTAATGCGGGTAGATATCCACCGCAAAGTCCGCGCCGTTCTTCTCCGCCGCGGCGATCAGGCGCTGCACCATCGGATAGGAATACGGTCCGGAACGGTCCTTCGCGCAGATCGAGACCTGATGCTCGGTGCAGGTCAGCTTTTCGCCGACGCAGCCCATGTCGATCGCGAGCACGTCCGTGATATTCTTAAACGCCGACGGCACCGCCGACGCGCCGTGCCCGACCTCCTCGAAGACGGTGATATGCACGTAAATATTCTGTTCGGGAACGATATTCTGCTCTTTCAGATACTTCGCAAAGGCGAGAATGATGCCGACGCTCAGTTTGTCGTCGAGAAAACGGCTCTTGATATAGCCGGACTTTGTCACGCGGGCGCGGGTCTCGAAGCAGACGATATCCCCCGCCGAAATGCCGAGGTTTTTCACGTCCTCTGCGCTTTTTACGTCCTCGTCGACCGTGAGCTCGCAGGCGTCGAAATCCCGCTTCGTATCGGCGAATTCCCCGTTGACGTGGATCGAAGGGTTCACCAGCGCGAAGGTGCCCTCATAAACGCCGTTTTTGCGGGTGATGATGCGGCAGTTCTCGCTCTCGATGCTGTTGGCGCGAAGGCCCCCGAGGGGCACGAGCGTTATTTTGCCGTTGTCCTTGATATGGCGGACCATGCCGCCGAGGGTGTCGATATGCGCCTCGATGAGCAGCGCGTTTTCTTTATCGCGCCCGCCGAGCGTCGCCGCGACGCCGCCTTTGTTCATAAGGAAGGCGGGATATCCCAGCGCCTCGAATTCGTTTCTGAGCCACGCCGCCGCCTCTTCGGTATAGCCCGTCGGGCTGTCGATCGCGAGCAGCTGCATGGTTTTTTCGATCGCGTAGTCGGTGTAAGATTTAAACATGGGGATCTCCTTTCTATTTCATCTTGATAAAGACGACTGATTGGTCGGAATCTTCGAACTCGGCAAAATGAGGAATTAGGAATGAGGAATGAGGAATGGAGGAAGTCGCTGCGCGACTTGGATTATATATTCCGTATAGGATACTTTCAAAGCAAAAAATAAACAATGATAATTTGGCAAGGTCGAGATAAATGAATTATACGCACATATATGATCGGGGTAAGGGGCAAAAGCCCATTCATTCATTTCCCACTCTTCATTCCACACTCCTCATTTTTTAAAAATCAAACGCCGAGAACGCGGAAAGAACAATGATTGTGAAATATACGCGCATCTATGATCGAGGTACGGAGCGGAGCTCCGTCATTCATTTCTCATTCCTCATTTCTCATTCCTCATTAGCAAATCAGGATTTATTCAATTTAAATACATATCTGCGCCCGGGCTCGAGGGGAGTCTCTGCGTCGCCGCACACGAACGTGCCTCCGGGGACGTCGGTCTCGACGGTGATCTGCGGCGCGGAATAACGAAGTCTGACTTTTCCGGAGCCGATCGGAACGCTCGCCGCAAAGGAACGGTATTTCCCCGGCTTCGGTTCCACGCGGAAGGTCTCCCCGCCGACGGACGTGGGATATACGCCCGCGCACCAGCGGCTCAGCAGCAGGATCGGTCCGCTGCCCCAGGCGTGGCAGAGGGATTTGCCGAAGGCGCTGCCGTACATCGCGAAATGCTCTTCGCCCTTCTGCGTCGGGTCGTACGCCTCCCAGACCGAGGTCGCGCCCTCCCGGAGCATGCCGCCCCAGTAGGACTCGATATAGTCCTGCGCGGTCCCGAGCATACCTATTTTGCACAGCGCCATCAGCTCGTAGAGCTTGAAATAGGGCGTCGTGATCTGCGGCAGATCCGGGTCCAGGATCGCGTTTTCGATCACGCTTTTTCTCTTTTCTCCGTCTGCGAAGTCGAACAGCACGGCGAAGACGTTGGTCTGCCGCGTCACAAAACGCCTGCCCGAGGTGAAGGAATCGATGAACGCGCCTTTTTCGCCGTCCCAGAAATATTCGTATATTTTATCGTACAGCTTCGCCGCGCTCTTTTGATAATCCGCTTCCGGCGTCTCTCCCAGAACTTCGGAAAGCTGCGCCATCGCAAGATGCGTCCGCCACAAAAGGATCTGCTCCGCGCAGTGCGCGCCCTCTTTGTCGAGTACGCCCCAGTCGATGAAGATCCAGTCGCCCTGCCGGTGCACGACGAAGCCGTTTTCGTCAAGGCGCGAAACGATAAAGGCGTAAAGCTCCTTTACGCGCGGCCACACCGAGCGCAGAAATTCCTGATCGCCGCCCGCGAAATAATGCTCCCAGACTGAGATGATCAGATACGCCGAATAATCGTTGATCGTGTTGACGTGCGTGCGGTACGGCGGCTTGCCGAGGAGAGCGACGATCGTGCGCTCGCTCACAGACGGATCGCCGTAGAGATACCGCGCGATCATATAGGACTGATACGCGTCGCCGGACCACACCCAGCGGTCGCGCTTGATGCCGTCAAGGAAGAACTCGCGGGAATTCAGGTGGAAGGTGTAAGCGCAAAGATCCCAGACGCGGTTGACGAGCTCCCGGTCGCAGGAAAACGACGCCCTGTCTTCGATCGGCAGATATTCGTACTGCGCCGAAACGCCGATCTTCTCCGCGTTCTCGGATTTAACATAAATATACCGGAACGCCCGCGCAGGACGCACGGGATCGTCCGAAGAGTTCAGCGTCTCGCGCACGAGCGCGTTTTCGGGATCGGTCGCCTCCGCGCGGCTCTCGCCGTAAACGAGGGTCGCGCGCTCCCCCGCGGGGATCTGTACCGTCACCGGGCCGAAGGTCTCTCTTCCGAAATCGTAAAGGATCCCGCCTTCGATCTTTTCGGAAGATACGGGCGAAATATCCGCATATTCGAACGGAAATACCGACGGGTCGTCCCCGGCGCTGAAAAATCCGGGCTTCCAGCCCACGGGCACGGGCGCGCGGTCGAAGCATTCGGCGATCCACGTTTCATCCGTCACGAGAACGTCGCTGTCGATGAAGAACGACGGGAATTTCTCGATATCGTAAAGCTCCACGACGATGCGGTGCTCCCCGGCGGGAACGCGGAGCTCCTCATTCACGGGATGCAGCTTCCCGCCGAAGCGGATCATGCCCTTCGAGCGGGTCACGACGCGCACGACGCCGTCCCTTTCCGCGGTGAAATCCTTAACAAACGAGGCGCTGACCTCCGGGCGGGAGATATGCCACTGACACGGGTAGTCGCAACCGTATTCCTGCCGCCGGCAGGAGAGCAGCATATGGTGATAGATCTCAAAATCGCCCCGATACCAGATCCATTTTGCTTTGTTCATCGGTCGATCCCCTTTCCGATCGGATTTGTACTGATCATTATACCGAAAAAAACGGCGGTTTTCAAGATAAATTGCGCATTTCGGGGGTTTACGGACGGAAAAAACCGTGATATAATAAATATCATTCTGAAAAGTCAAGAGGTAAAAATATGCAGAACATCTGGCACTCGATCGACCCTTCGCGCGTCTCGCCCGAGGATTTCATCGCCGTGGTGGAGATCCCCAAAGGCAGCAAGAACAAATACGAGCTCGACAAGGAGACGGGCCTTATTATCCTCGACCGCATTCTTTACACGTCGACCCATTACCCCGCGAATTACGGCTTTATCCCGCGCACCTACGCGGACGACCTCGACCCGCTGGACGTGCTCGTGCTCTCCAGCGAGCCGCTGCACCCGCTCACGCTCGTGCGCTGCTACCCGATCGGCGTGATCCGCATGCTCGACAACGGCAGAGCGGACGAGAAGATCATCGCCGTGCCCTTCTCCGACCCGATGTACAACAGCTACCGCTCGATCTTCGCGCTGCCGAAGCACACCTACGACGAAATGACGCATTTCTTCTCGGTCTATAAAGCCCTTGAGAAGAAGGAGACCGTCGTCGACGAGGTGCAGGACCGCGACGTCGCCGTGGCGATCATTGAGAAGACGATCGGGCAGTATAAGGAAAAGTTTGGGGAAGAGTGATTTGTTTGCGGATATCGGGGATCGGGGATCGGATATCGTGCCGAAACC
>JAFRPB010000068.1 GCA_017429345.1 Clostridia bacterium
CAAATTCCGCGTTTTTTCGATCAACATCCTTTTCATTCTTCTTTTCCAGCTCCAGCCGAGCGATCAGATTCGAGATCTCATTCTGCAGCAACGCAAGATCGCCCTCGCGCAAGCTATAGGGCAAAGGCTTGTCGTTTTTCATATATTCGTCAAGCGCGGTTCGCAAGGCGACCATTCTTTTTCTGCGCAGAAACAGAATCACGCCCAGAACAATGATTACAACGCCCATCAAAGTGATGGTGATCCAATACCATTTCATTTTTCTGTGTACCTGTATCCGACGCCGCGCACGGTTTCTATCCGATCCTTTCCGATTTTTTCCCGTAGGCGACTGACGTGTACTGTCAGCGTGTTATCGTCGATAAAGTCGCCGTCGATATCCCAGATCCGTTCCAGGAGCGTACCCCTCGGCACAATAATTCCGGCGTTTTTGACAAGAACGGACAGCAGCTGAAATTCCGTCGGCGTCAGCAATACTTCTTCGCCGCCGATATCCGCCGTCAGCTTATCCGCGTTCAAGAAGGATACCTTTTTCTCTGTTGAGCGTTCCGCCCGACGAAGCAAAGCGCGAATGCGGGAGGTAAGCTCCCGCAGTTTGAAGGGCTTGGTCACGTAATCGTCGCCGCCGCAGTCAAGGCCCCGCACCACTTGAAGTTCATCGTCGCAGGCGGTCAGAAACAGGATCGGCGCGGAAAAACCGTTTTTCCGCAATTCAGAACAGAAATCAAAACCCGTGCCGTCCGGGAGCATCACGTCCAGAAGGATCAGAGAATAAGACGTCTCGGCAAGCAGCGTCCGGGCAGACTGCAGGGAATCTGCCGCCGCGGGCAGATAGTTCTCCCGTTCCAGCAATTCCATCAGACCGTCGCGCAAAAACGCATCGTCCTCCACGATCAGTATTCTGTCCCGCTGCATACCGTTGTCCTCCTGTATAGACATATTATTATCATAGCGCAGATCGTTTATTTTTGCAAGTATGCTTCGCATATGATATTCGCCTTCGGCGTATTACAAAATATAGTCCGTGATGCAGTCATACCAATGCACATAGGTTTCACCGTTCACGGTCAGCGTTTCGTTTTCGGGAACCATTTCCGTCCAGCGCTTTTGGTATCGGTCAAACCGCCAGTCGTTGACGTTGAAGCGCCGCCAGAGGATCGTGCGGCCGTCGGCGTTCAGATACTGCTCCGTAACGACGCCGTCGCCGCAGTAGTTCGCTGCGTCCATCACGCAGATCGTATCGTAAGTTTTTCCGTTGATCGTGACGGTATACCGTCCCACAACGTCCAGCAAAAACGGTTTATCTTTCGTCGTTACGGCGCTGCCGTTTCGGATGATATCGCCTTTCGGCGCGATCTGCGTTTCATTGCCGCAGTTGTCCTCGCCGAAGCCCCAGTTATCGAGGAAGGCGTCGCCGTCGAGGAAGGTGTAGTACCGTTTCACGCCGCCGCGCTCATGACTTTCCGCCAGAATACGGCAATGGGTATCGGTAAGCTGCGCGACAAGACGCCGCTCGTTGAAATTCCGGTCGTCGATCCGGTTGTTCTCCATGGGTTCGTATTCTTTCACGAGGATCTCAACGCCCTCGATCCCGTGCACCTCGGCGCGGGAGACCGCCTCTTCGATCATATATTCCGTGCGGTTTCGTGCCGGGAAATCATACATGGCCCATTCGAGTTTTTCGCCGAGCTTCGGCACGATGAACCATCCCATGATCTCCTCCCACTTTACGGGGAAGGGCGGCGCGTCCGACGGCGCGATCTTATATTCCGGCATCGTTTCCGGCAGTTTCGTAAGCATATTCTTTTCTCCTTTCGGCGGATACGGATAACGGTCTTTGAAATGCCGTTTCGCGGTGTGCAGTCGGCTTTTGACCGTGCCGACAGGGACGCCGAGCATAGCGGCGATCCTCTCCTGCGGCAGGTCCTCAAAGTAAAACAGCCGCAGGATCTCTTTGTCCCGGTCGCCGAGTTCTTCGAGCGTTTCACGGACGGGCGACGCGGAAACAAGACCGTGCAGACTTTGCGTCAGCGCGTCCTCCGATAATTCGTCCGGCAAGGGGGCCGGTTTGCGGCAGCGGTAATAGTCCGCGCATTTGCGCCGCGCGATCCCGATGACCCACGCCCGGAAATTCTGCTGATCTCGCAGAGAGCCGAAAGACCGAAAGGCGGCAAGGCGCGTCTCCTGCAAAACATCCTCTGCGTCCTGTTTGTTCCCGATCTGAAAGCGGACGAATCTCCGCAGGGCGGGTTCCGCCTCGCGAAGCAGTTCTTCAAACGTCATTCGTATCACCCCCTTCAAATATTCTGAAAGCGCTTTCACCCATATAGTCGGAGCAGAAAACCGAAAGGTTCATTACGTTTGTAAAAAAGTAATGCCGCCGAAAGACCGACGGCATAGAAAGCAATATCTCCTTGATACGGGCGAACTCGATCAGACCGAGCCCCTTTTGCAGCCGGTTCTTTTCGATCCCATTATCGTCCGCAGCATTTTTTGTATTTCTTTCCGCTGCCGCAGGGACAGGGATCGTTGGGGTATATTTTCCCCGGTTTTCGGTTTTTCTTGTCTTTTCCCGCCGCCGGAACGACTGCCGCGGCGTTCAGATCGACCTTGACGCCGAGCTTTTCAATATCCGGCTTTGCCTGCTCCATCAATTTGGCTGCTTCGGTGGACATTGGAATGATCGTTTTCGGCAATGACGGTTTTTTCCCGGCAAGCATCACCTTATGGATCGCGGAAGGGGTGTAGCCGCAGTTATAGTATGTACGGGTATGATTCATGACGTTCTGCATGATAGATGCCAGCCGTTTTGTCGCTCCCATCGAAAGAACAAAACCCTCATCTGAAAACAGACCGAAAATATCGTCAAAATCTCCGCCGAAAGCGATCTCTTCGTGCAGATCGATCAAGAGCTCGCAGATCTCATCCTCGTCCCGCTCCGATTCCTTCAAAAGAAACCGCTTTAACTGTATGTAATAAGCATTCTGCGCCGGGTAGCCGTTATCGTAGAGCGCCTGCAACTCCGTAATAGGTACAATATCGTACGGCTTGTTTCCGTGTGCGGACTTGATATGCTGATAAATCTTTGTGTCCTTCATATGCCCATCCGCGACGCAGCCGTCCAGAATGATACTCGGGTTGTTTTCCGGCAGGAGCTGATGATACAGCTCCATAACCTCTTCCGGTTTGATCTCGGGATCGCGCCGCCGCGCGCACAGACGGCAAAACTTATCAATGGGGAGATAACCGTAATACGGCGGGATGACTTCTTCCAGAATAAACTCGAGCCATTCATGTTTTTCTATGGTCGTTCTTATATCCGACAGATCCATTTTACGGCAGACGTCGGCTACGTCAAACGGAATCGTTACGGTATTGTCCGGGAATACGAAAGCGTAGTAAAGCTGTTGGATCGCCTCGAAAAGAAGCTTCGTTAATTCCCCTTGCACAATGTTTGTTTTTTTCGATGCCAACGCCTGTTCAAAAACGTCCAGATGGATCGTTGACAGGGAGAGCAGCCGCTGCCGTATCGTTTCCGGTTTTAATAATTCCGCGCTTAAGGCGCTGCACAGCTCGTCCTTTCCCATAACGGAATACCGCGGAATCCGCAATTCCTTTGCCGTTCCCCGGAGCGCGGAAAGAGATTCTTCCTCCAAAATCTGAGAGAGACTCATCCTCCTGCGTTCTTGCTTCGGAGCAAAACGATTCTCACAACGATCTCGGGAAACCGGAGCCGGTTTTCCGATCGCCGGACGGAACAGGGCGGCGGTATCCTCCATCCTATGCGACATCGATTTTGCAAGATTGTCTTTTGCGCTGACCGGCTTCAACGAATACGGAAACCGTCGGGATTGAGAAAGCTTTTTGATAATTTCCTTTTTTTTGATGAAGGTCGGCGCTTCTTTTGTCAGCTCAAACTTATTTTGTAACCGTTCATTGAAAAAATCAACGTCCGGCGAGAAAGAAGCCTTCATAACATTCGGCGCGGTCAAGTCGATTTGCGGCAATACCTTTTCCACTTCTATTCCCGCGGAAAACAGCGCCGTTTCATAAGACAGGCGTTTCTTTTCTTCGAAATAATCGTCGATAAACGTACTGCTTGCTTCCTGCGCGTCGTTTTGCCAGCTTCTCGGTTCCAGCGGATCGTCTTCGTCTGCCTCAAACAGATCGAGCGTCTGATAGATAGAAAAGGTAAAGCTTTCGGTTTCGCCCTCTCCGGTGATATCGTCCAGAATCACACTGAGTGCGGAAAAAGTGATCCCTGCCGGGATGACTGCGCGCCACCAGATCGGGGGTTTTGTTTTCTTTTCCGTGATTTTGATTTGATAAGCCTTCAACCGTCGTTCCTCCTATCCGGTTGTTTGTTAAAGACAATACAACTTTAACACATTATCGTGAATACCGCAATCCTGTTTTTTAAGAAAAACATTCCTTCCGTGATCCAAATCCTTTGGGAGCACAAACTGATGAAGATAAAATACTCGCATATTCGGTTCTCGGCGGCATCCCGCATTATCTGAAGCAGTTCGACCCGAATGAGAGCCTGGAGGTAAATATCAAAGAAAAGATCCTGAAAAAAAGGAATCGTTTTATTTAACGAAGCGGAATATATTCTGCATCAGGAGCTGCGCGAACCGGCGGCATATATCACGCTGCTTGAAACGATCGCGTACGGCAGCTGCAAATTCGGAGAGGTATGCGCACGCGCAGATCCCGCGCAAGAAACCGCTCTTTGGTCGGCGCCGGAGACGGGAAAAATAAAAAAATCCAAATATTCGCAAAAAAATGTTTTCACGTCATTAACGATTTGTATAAAAAGCTGTATCGTCAATGACAAAACCATATACTAAACTATATAATAGAATTGTGTCATCAGAAGAAAATCGGCAAAATACGATTGACAATTGCTCTTCCGATTGATATAATTATTATGTATCAGTATTATTAGGTGTATTGCGCCCTTTTTCAGCGATCACCGGGCCCGCGGCGTGAACGCGCGGGCGGAGAAAAGCCGGATAAGACCGGGGAATAAATGCTTCGGCATATTACATATAGAAAACAGAGTATTTCTTGAAGGAGGATACTTTTTATGGCAATGATGAAAAGAAAAGACTTCAGGCGCGTACGGGTGGGGCTGATCGTTCTCGCCCTGTGTCTTGTTGTCTCGGCGATCCCGTTTGCGGTGAATATGTTCGCCCCGACGGTCAGGGCTGTCAACGTTTCGTCGTGGAACGATCTGAAAAGCAATATTCAGAATACCGGAAACGGCGCGACGCTGAACGTAACCGTTACGGGCAGCTTTTCCCTCGGCGGATTCAGCGAGTATATCAATATTCCAAGCGGCGCCACGATCAATCTTTCGCTCAACAGCGGCGTGAGTATTACGATGAGCACCGACTCCCCGTGGGGCAACGCTTACGGCAAAATGTTCTATCTGAACAGCGGCGCGACGCTGAACATCACCGGCGAGGGCTCGCTGAATCTTCTCTACAGCAAGACGGGCGACAAGTCGGCGGATAAATACATCGAGTTCGCGACGAACGCCGTCACGCTGATCGAGAACAACGGCGGTACGGTCAACGTCGGTACGATGTCAAGCTCGACCGGTCCCACCCTGCAGGCGAGAGGCGTGCGTAACTACGGCGGCGTCGGCGGCGACAGCATGGGCGTCGTGTTCATGTGGGCGACGACGATCTGGAACAAGACGACCGCGTCCAAAACGAATATTTACAGCGGCAAGCTGATCTCCTACGCGGAAGGCACCGCAGCCGCGGATAAGGCGGACTGGACCGGCAACGACAAGGACGGCGCCGGTATGCGCTGCTTTGCGTGGTCCTACGGCGTGCTGGACGGCACGGTCCTGATGAACGGCGGCGAGATCGACGCGTATTCCGAATGCCAGTTCAACCCGTATGACAACGTGTCGAACAAGCGCCGCACCTTCGGCGGCACGCTGGCTTACGGTATCATCTCCGACCATATCACAATGCTCAATGGTTATATCCATTCCTATGCGCAGTATGACGCCAAGAGCAACTGCGGCTCCGTCTGCGACGACGCGATCAACGGCTCTCTTTCCGCGTGGTCGCTGGGTCTTGCGTATTGGACGAGCGGCAGCTACCCGGTTGTGGAGGGCGGTCAGATCACGACGGCGATCCACGATAACGAGGGTATCGATAACTGGAATCAGAATAACCGCGGCGACAACGGCGATTACTGCAACATCACCTACGCAGTTGCACAGACGCCCGCGAAGAACCTGATCATGTACACCCCCGATAATTACTGGGTAAGTAATATCAAAAAGGGTGAAAAGAAAAAGTTCTGGGATGTTTACGGATCCGAGACAAAAGAGTTCCGTTGGAAGGCGTCCGGAAGCACAACGGAAAACAACAACTATATTGCGCTGCGCGGCGCCTATTCCGGCTATCCGAGCGCGGGCTACGTTTCCGATTATAACGGCAGAACCGCGCAGGTGAATAATGCCTATATGTACTACGGCGCGGCGGATACCGGCATAAAGACCAAGACGCTGTATGCCTACCGCTATTATAAGCTGAATTCGGCGGGCACGGGCTACACGCTTGATAAAGTGCAGGCGTCTCCCGACACGAGCATCAACAGCGCGATTTCGACCTGCTCGAATGTGGTCGGCAGCAGCTACAGAACGACGACTGCGACGACCTTCGGCGGCACGGTTTCCGGCGGCAATCCGGTCAACACCTATAAATGGGAGCTGAAGAACGTCCACTATGCAACGCACAAGCCGGCAAGCTTCACGATCTCGGTCGACCAGGACGCGATCCTGAGAACGAGCTTTTCGGGCGATCAGACGACGGCGTTCAACACCTTTGATACAAACAAAAGTCTGAGTCGCTATGCCTACTTCGGCGCGACGCATACGAAAACGCAGATGGGTTCGTCGAGTCTGTCGCAGAGCTGCGACGGCACGCGCGTCTACGTCTTCTTTGATTACTATGAGCAGCCTGTGGAGACGCTGAGCTTCGATATGCTGCGCGACGGCAGCTTTGAATATGACGCCGAAGCGTTGACAAAGGCGGATCTGAAGCTTACGCTCGCGAGCGGCGGCGTACTTAAGGGCAGCCGCACGTTCACCGACAACAGCGGCGCGGGCTATCCGCAGACGAATATTCTTGACGCTTCGTGGAACGGCAGCTCGGGCGATGCGAACAAGAACGAAAACAAATTAACCTATTCCTATAACGGCACACGCGCCGACGGTACCGTGATCGCCGCGGCGAACGCGGTCAGCGGTCTGCCGACCGACGCGGGCACATGGACGATCAAGTATCATCTGGATGCGAACGCAACGACCAACCGCGCAGCGTGCGACGGAACGTTCGGTGTGACGATCACCCCCGCGACGCCCGGCTTCGTCGATAAGACTTACACGATCACCTATTCTACGCCTCTGAATGCGATCCCGTTATACAACACGGGCAATACCGGCATCGCGGAGGCGTCTGTGAGCGCGTTCCTGAATGATTTCGATTATTCGTGGGGCGACGAAAATACGCCATACAGCGGTACGACGCTGCCCACGGTCGCGCAATCCGGCGCAGCTTTCAAAGTTGTCGCGACGCCCAAGAGCGGCAAGGCGCATAACTACAGCGTCGCCGACGACGACTTCAACGTAACGATCACGGTCAATCCTCTCAAGGTCGCGGTTGTGCTTTCCGGCTCAAGCGTCGTCTACGGTGCGGATTACGATCCCACGAACTATATCAGCGCCACGCCCGGCAACAACGACTTCACCGTGCACGGCGCGGCGACAAACGGAAACGCCCTTACCGGTACGCTCAAGACCGAGCTTGTGAACGCGGTCAAGAACAAGGTGCAGGTCAGAAGCGGTGTGGAAGCGATCGATTACACGCCCGGCTCGACAGTCGTCGGCAGCTATACCATGACGCTCTCGCAGACATACGGTCAGATCGCGGGCTCGAACTTCTACATCAATTCCGTCAATAATGACGCGACGCTCTCTGTCACGCCGAGAAACATGACCGTATACGTCGGTCCCACCGGCACGGCGGCGAACGTGGAGTTCCGCAGAGACCCGGTTACCAATAACGTGATCAGCTCCGGTTCCTACACCTTTACCGCATCGGATTTCGTTATCGAGGGCATCGACGACTCGAACGTTCACATTGCGGACGTTTTCGGAACGGATTACTCCCTTGCGAACGTTACCTATAATTACCCGAACGGCGGCAACGTGGGCGCCGGCGAGATTTCGCTGCCCGACGGCACGACGCTGACGCTTTCCGGCACAAAGGCGAGCTGCTACACGATCAGCACGATCATCTGCCGGAGCATGACGATCACCAAGGCGATGCCCGATAACTATGTCGCGCCCGTGATCGCATCCGCCGCGTATGATCCGCTTCGTACCCTTGCCGATGTTGCGGCGGAAAACGCGGGCGTTATGTCGAACGCCAGCGGCTCGTTTGTTCCGAAGTATCCGGATCTGGTTCCGGATGCGGGCAACGGGAACTATATCTTCACGTTTACGCCTGCCGATACTGCAAACTATGAAACCGTCGACGTTACGGTGACTGTTCCCGTCACCAAGCGTACCGTTACTGTGACCGGCTCCCTGCGCGAGAGCAGCGTGACTTACGGCTCGCCCGCGCCTTCGGCAGCCGACTATAAGTGGGAGTTCTCCGGCTGGACCGGCAGAACCGGCACGGTCACGAACTACCTCACCGATAACGGCGGTTATATCCTGATGAACGGCAATCTGGCGGGCATTGCGCCGAGCGGATACGGCAGCATCCGCCTGACCAGCGACTACACCCCGACGACGGACGCGAATACGACGCTCACCGTTAAGGTGGACGGCACCTTCGGACTGACCTCGAATAACTATAACTTCGTCTTTACGGGCACGACCTTTACGGTCGACAAGAAGACGATGTGGATCGCTGCCCCCGATGTGGAAGCATTTTACGGCGATGAACCCGTAGGCGACGCGACCCAGGTTCGTTATCTTGACGGCGCTGGAGCGGACGCGAATGAGATCCCCGGCGCGGCTGAGCTTTTCGGCGGACAGAGCATTATCTTCAAATTTGTCCGGACAAACAACATCAACGGCGCTGCGTATCAGCGCTATACCGACGGCGTCGGCACCTATAATGTCTTTGCGACATATGGAAACAAGAACCTGACCAACTACAATGTCGAGCATCTTTCCGGTACCCTGACCGTTTCTCCGAAGCAGGTCTGGCTGGCGCCGCAGGATATAACGATCAGTTATACCGACGATGCGCCGACAGAGTTTACATTCCTGCCCGAAGACAGCAATATCAGTTACAGCTCGGTCGTGATCGGGGAATCCACCTTTGCCGCCACGACGAACTATACGAAGGGCGACGACGTCGGTACCTACACCATCACCGCAACGTGCGCGCAGGACGGCTCTTTTACCGCCGCCCAGCAGCCCGATCTGCAGGTGAGCGAGAACTATGACGTCAGACTTCGCGCGACCGCGATCCTGACGGTTCAGAAGGCGACGATCCCCACGGCGTCCATTCAGTCCGCGATCGACTCTCTCGGCGCGCTGACCTATGTCTATGACGCCGACACGACCCTTGAGCAGGCGCAGCGCGCGGCGGATATGACGACCGTCACCTTCGACTTCAACGGTATTCCCGTGACCGGCTCGATCACCTACGCCAGAGCGCAGAGCGTGATCAACGTATCCGAGTCCGGCAGCGGATTCGCGGTGTACTTTGCCGCGACCGGCGAGAACGCCGATAACTTCAACCCCGTTTCCTCCGGTCTGACCGGCGCGGTAACGGTCACGCCCAAGACAATCACCGGCACGCTGCAGCTCGGCGGTCAGCTGATGCTCTCCGGCCACATCTATCCCGATCTTTCGGGTGTGAATCCCTCGAATATCGACTTCTATACCTATGCATGGGAGTTTGCAGACGATCCCGGCACCGTGATTTCGACCAGAAGAAACCTTCTGCTTGAAGAAAGAGACGGCCTTGTCTTTGAGAACAGATCCCTGAAACTGACGGTCACTGTCAGAACGGTCGTCGACAACTATGTCGGCTCGCTTGAGCTGATCACCGGTCCCGTCTCTCCGGCGCTTCCCACGCTCAGCGCGTCATGGATCGTTGCGAGCTATGAGAACTCCGTCACATACGACGCGCAGGAGCATTTCGCTACCGTAGCGTTCGACGAAGACAGATTCAACGCGGACGAGGAACGTGTGACTGATACGCCTTATACCGGTGAATTTACCGTGAAGTATAACGGTGACACGACTGTTCCTGTCGACGTCGGAACCTACGTCATCAGCTATGACGCCACCAGCGACGGCGTTTACGCGTCGGAATACGGCGCTTATGTCGGCACAATGGTCATTACCCCGCGTGATCTGACGGTCAGCTTCGCGGTCAACGATAAGGTCTATGACGGCACGACGAAGGCGACCTTCGTTACGCCCGATAACCCGGCGTATATTTCCGACGGCTTATGCGAAGAAGATGAAGGTCTGGTCGAGCTCAATACCAGAAACGCGCGCGTCGCGTTTGACGATTACAACTGCGGCGACGCTGTTGACGCCGATCTTGTCGGCGTGTATCTGCTCGGTGAAAAAGCGGCAAACTACAACATGATCGAAGTGGACTGCTCCGCGAGAATCACGCCGGCGCCCGTTACCGCGGCTGCGGGAATGAAGACGCCCATCGTTGATTACAGCGACAGCCTCGCCGATCCGAACGCCTCCGGTCTGGTCGCGTATTTCTACAACATCACAGGCGTGATGTCGAGAGACCGCTCCACCTTCCGTATCGCGAACGACACAACGGTCGGGCTTGTCAATCCCGCCGCAGGCGTCTGCAATGTCGATATGAGCACGGTTTCCGCCGTCGGCAACAATAACAACTATTCGATTGAGATCGTTACCGACGCGCTGACGGTCACTGTCAATAAAATTACCTCTCCCTATATTGCCGCGATGCCTGCCGGCCTCGTACTTGAGACGAGAGAATACGACAGCAAAAAGCCGCTGACGAATGAGGAGCTGCAGACGTATATCGCCGGCAAGATCGGCAATGCGGATGAGGCCGGCGCGTTTACCTGGGCTCTTGTGGACGGCGAACTGCCGGTTCCCGAGGTCAGCAACACCGGCTCTCCCAAGCAGTATACGGTGAATTACGTAAGCGAAAACGGCAACTACCGTACCGCAACGCTGCGTGTGGCGGTGCCCGTAACCGCGAAGCCGATCACCCTTTCCGCGAACAGCGCGAGAATCAAATACGGCGATCCCGTTCCGGAGCTGACTTATTCCGTCAGCGAGGGCGCGCTGTACGACGATGAGACGATCCTTTCGATCTTCGGCTCCGAGCCCATCGTGACGACCACGTATACGCAGTACTCCCCGGTCAATCCGCTCAGCTCGCCCTATCACGTCACAGTGAACGCGTCGCTGCTGAGAAACAACAACTATGTGATAACCACTTCCACCGGCAGAATCAACGTCACAAAGGCGTCGCTCACCGCAACCGCGCAGGCGGAGGATAAGACATATAACGGCGTCGCAAACGACATCGTGGTCCACTTCTCCGAGCTGAACGGCGTGCTGAGAGATTCCGACGACGTTTATCTGCCCACAACGATCACCGGTATGGTTGCGAATCCCGACGCCGGCAGAAACAAGACGGTCTCCTTTACCGTTCCCGCGCTGCAGGGCGCCGCGGCGGGCAACTACTCGCTGACGATCACCAACCGTACGCAGGTCCGCATTACCATTAACAAGGCGTCTCTTGAATCCTCCGGCATCAGCTATTCCTTCCCGACGGGCGGCACGATCGAATACGGGCAGAGCGTCGGGCAGGCGATCCTTGACGGCGGCAGCGGCGACGGTACCTTCGAGTATGTTCTCGCGAACGACGTTCCCGTAACGACCGGCACGTTCAACAGCTATGAGATGCGCTTCACGCCGACCGACAGCACGAACTATGACTCCGTTACGCAGGTCGTTCCTCTTACGGTCAATACCGCATATCTGAAGGTTGAGCCCGTTCTTTCCGGCGGTACTTATATCGGCGACACACTCACGGTTACCGTACCGAATGTTCCCAGCGCAATGCTGCAGTACATTACCTTCACGTGGTATCGTGAGGACGAAAACGGCGCAAGACAGGCGATCGTCGACGCGATGGGAACCAGCTACACGCTCACAAGCGAAGATGTTGATTCGAGAATCGTCGTTGTGATCGAGGTTTCTTCCGACTCCCCGTATCAGCCGAACGAGTCCAGCGTCTTTGAGGTGATCTCCTCCTATATCAAGGAAGTGCAGATGACCTTCTGGCAGAGACTGTTCAGCTGGTGGGCAAGACTGATCAAGGCCATTCAGACCATCTTCAGAGGCAGAAGATAACCGATAAAACAAATACAGGGGTACGGGGCTTGCCCCGTACCCGTATTTGTTGTAAAGAGACAAGAGAAAAGGGAAAAGGGAAAAGGAAAAAAGGAGTCCTATATGAAAAAAATAATGGTCATTCTGCTCGCGGCGGTGCTGCTGATCCTCGCCGCCTGCGCGGGGAAGTCCGGCGACGGGACGACAAAAGCCCCGACGGAGCCGCCGACCGAGGCGCCTGTTGAGATCACGACCGAAAACCGGGAAAAAACCGGCGCCAAAAAGAACGCCGATGAGATCACGCTGAAAGATACCGGGCTGAATATAACTCTATCGGTGCCGATCCCCGGCGCACGCGTATCTTCGATAGACGACGGATCGATGTTTGTTTATACGGATATCACTCTTGACCGGATCAAGGAGATCATCGACGCGCTGACGCCCGAGGGCGAGCTGAAGGTCTACCCTTACGACGGCGCGCTGCGGGTGGAATATCTCGCCGTCAGCGGGGATCTTTTGACCTATACGATCCTCGATACGATCGACGCAAAGGGCGAAAAGGCATATCTTTTCTGCGACAGCCGCGCGTTTTTCTCGGACGGCGCGGATTATTACGCGACGGTCAAATTCCCGTATTTTTATCTTCTTGATACCGACGCGTTTACGCCTACGGATTATGTGCGCCTCGGAGACAGCTTCCGTATTTCGGTCGCGCCCGAGGATTTCAGGGCGTTTTACGCCGAATCCGGGATCTATGCGCTGAAGGAGGGCGTCGGCACGGAGTTTTCGCTTGAGTTTCCCTATTACGACGCGGACGCGCAGGGCTATCCGCTGCGCTTCACCTTCTCAAACGACGCGGAGGGCTTCCGCACCGTGACCGTCGACCGGGGAACAGTGGAGCAGGTGACGGATAAATACTGATTTGTGCGCAGCAAAGCGGCGCACA
>JAFRPB010000069.1 GCA_017429345.1 Clostridia bacterium
TAACATCCGCGCTTTTGAAGACGGCGAATGCGTCTTTCTTCCGACCGTCTACAATTTCGCGGGAGCCGGCGAGCAGGTAGCGTTCGACGTGTTCCATTTCAACGCCGACGGCAAGATCGACGAGCACTGGGACAATCTTCAGAACGTCGCCGAGCCCAATCCTTCCGGTCACACCCAGATCGACGGTACGCTTGAAAAGAAAGACGTCGATCGCGAAGAGACCCGCCGCATCGTCGCCGGATTCGTTGGCGACGTGCTTCGCGGTGAACACCCCGAAAAGCTGACCTCCTACTACGACGGCGACAAGTACGTCCAGCACAATATCTCCATCGCCGACGGTCTTTCCGGACTCGGCGCGGCGCTTGCGGCTATGGCGGAACAGGGGATCTCGATGGTCTATGACAAAACGCACATGGTGCTTGCCGACGGCGACTACGCTCTCGCCTGCAGTGAAGGCACCTTCGGCGGCGTGCCCACTACCTATTACGATCTCTTCCGCGTGGAAAACGGCTTTATCGCGGAGCACTGGGACGTGATGGAGACGCTTGCCGACAAAGATACGTGGCAGAATAATAACGGAAAGTTTTAATGTAACCGTTGAAATTACGACTTCTTTGTGGTATGATAACGGGTGGAGGTGAACAGGATGCAAATATCTTCAAGATTCACGATCGCTCTGCATATCTTCTCCTGCGTTGACGTTTTCGGCGGTGAACGCAAGGTCACGAGCGATTTTCTTGCCGAAAGCATCAATACCAACCCCGTTATCATCCGCAAGATCCTCACGCAGCTGAAAAACGCGGGGCTTATCACCGTGCAGAGAGGCACGGGCGGCATCGAAGTGACGCGGGACCTGCGTGATATCACGTTCTACGACGTGTACGAGGCGATCGATCCGGTAGAGAACGGCGACCTGTTCCATTTTCACGAAAGCCCGAATCCGAAATGCCCGGTGGGACGGAACATCCACGCGCTGCTGGACGGCAAGCTGAAGGATATCCAGAACGCTATGGAAAATGAACTGAAACGTTACACGCTTCTCGATCTGCAAAGCGGCATGGCGGAGCTTCTGGCAAAGGAAAGCAAATGATAAACGCCCCGGGAACGAAAACGTTTTCCGGGGCATTTTACGGAGGAACTATGAACGCGGAACAATATTTGAAATATCTCGTAGAAGAAATACACACCGCCGTCGTTGCGACCGTGGACAGCGAGGGGCTGCCCGTCACCGCCGCCATCGATATGATGGACTTTGACGAAAACGGACTGTACTTTCTCACCGCGAAAGGCAAGAGCTTCTACGACCGGCTGACAAAGCGGGGATATATGGCGCTGACGGCGGTAAAGGGCGCGGATACGATGACGAGCGTCGCCGTTTCGGTGCGCGGCAAGGTGAAGGAGATCGGAGAAAGCTTTCTTCCGCGCCTGTTTGAAAAGAATCCGTATATGTGTGACATCTACCCTACCGAAGAATCGCGCCGTGCGCTGACCGTTTTCAAGCTGTACGAGGGAAACGGCGAATGGTTCGATCTCTCGAAGAAGCCGATCGAACGCGCATCCTTCTCCTTCGGCGGGAGCGAGGCGAAGACAGAGGGCTATTTCATCACCGACGCCTGTATCGGATGCGAAACCTGCGGCACGGTCTGCCCGCAAAACTGCATCGATTTCAGCGAAACACCCGCCGTGATCGCCAAAGAGCATTGCCTGCACTGCGGCAACTGCGCCGCCGTTTGTCCCGCCAGCGCAGTGGAAAAGAGGATACTATGAACAAAAAAATGACGCAGGCGGAGCGTCTTGATTTTCTTGTAGAAGCGTTTAAGGCGGACTCCGAACAGTATAAAACCATAGAAACGCCCGCCGACATGGACGGAAAACGCCGCCTTCTCCGTTCCCTGATGAACATTCGTATTCCAAAAAAGCTGGACGATTCCGTACTTGCCTTGCAGGATGAATACTTGCGGGAACGTATCCGTGAAAACGGTATTGTGGATCTTGGGGATATTTCCGTGATTAGAGACAGAATGTCAATCTGGCAGGGTGACATTACGCGCCTTGCCGTCGACGCCATCGTGAACGCCGCCAATTCGCAGATGCTCGGCTGCTTCGTTCCGATGCACACCTGCATTGACAACTGCATTCATACCTTTGCCGGCGTTCAGCTTCGCGCGGAATGCGCCCGGCAGATGAAAGAGCTTCGGGACAAATACGGCGCGGACTACGAGCAGCCGACCGCCGTGCCTATGCTGACCGACGCCTACAATCTTCCCGCAAAGAAGATCGTTCATATTGTCGGCCCGATTGTTGCGAGGAGGTTGACACCCGCGCTTGAAAAGGATCTTTCGGACTGCTATACAAACACGCTCGATCTGTGCGCAAAAAACGACCTGAAAAGCGTCGCGTTCTGCTGTATATCAACGGGCGTATTCTGCTTTCCGAACAAACGCGCCGCAGAGATTGCGGTCGAAACGGTCGAAAAATGGTTAAAAGAACACAAAGGCGCGGTCGATCGCGTGATCTTCAACGTGTTCAAGGATGAGGACAAAGCGTATTATGAAGAATACTTATACTGAGCCGAACGGCTATCTGGAAACGATACAAAAAGCGTACTCTGCGATCCGCACGTTTGACCTTCGCATTTCCGGGGGCGTCGGAACACGCGAAGAACAAATAGGCCGGCTGAAAAAGGAGATCGAAACTGCCGACGCCGTACTTGTTGGCGCGGGCGCGGGACTCTCCGCATCAGCGGGTCTGACTTACAGCGGCGAACGCTTTGAACGGTATTTCTTCGACTTTGCGAAGCGGTACCAAATAAGAGACATTTACTCCGGCGGCTTCTATCCGTTCCCCGACGAGGAAACGCTGTGGGCATGGTGGGCAAGGCATATTTACTACAACCGCTATATCGACGCGCCGAAGCCTGTCTATTCCGAACTGCTGAAGTTGCTGAAAGACAAGGATTATTTCGTCATCACCACCACTGTCGACCAACAGTTTCAGCGCGCCGGATTTGACACGAAGCGCCTCTTCTACACACAGGGCGATTACGGGCTTTTTCAAATTGCCGACGGCTCCGTCCCCGAGACCTACGACAACGAGGAATGGACGATGAAGGCGATGGAAGCGCAGGGCTTCGTCAAAGACGAAAACGGTATTTTCACCGTGCCTGATAATAAGGCGATCAAAATGCGTATCCCGACGGAACTGATCCCGAAATCGCCCGACGGAAAAGCGGTGGCGATGAATCTGCGCTCCGACGATACTTTCGTCGAGGACGCGGGCTGGCACAAAGCAGCCGCTGCGTATTCGGATTTTATCCGCAGGCACGAAAATCTGCACGTTCTGTATCTCGAACTCGGCGTCGGCTCCAACACGCCGATGATCGTCAAATATCCGTTCTGGAATATGACCGCGAAAAATCCGGACGCGACCTATGCCTGCCTCAATTACGGCGAAGCGTATTGCCCGAAGCAGATAGAAAAACGTGCGATCTGTATCAATGGCGATATTGGCGAAACTATCAATAGTATTGAAGAACAATCTCATCTTTGAGTAAGAAAAAGCCGCGTAACCTATAATTCATTTGTCAATAGGTTATAGGTTATTACTCAGTTAATTTGAAAACATAAATCCGCCTTATCAAAGCACTTTGCTCTGATAAGGCGGAGGTCGTTTATAGCGCTTACTGTATCTCCTGCTCAAGGTCGTCAAAGAGCGGAGAATCGAAAAACTCGCGAAGACTGATCTCCCATCCGTCGCAAAGCTTCTTGAGCGAAACGACGCCCGGGTTCTGGCTCTTCTCGTTCAGCATACTGTAAATCGTGGACGGCGAAACGCCGGAAATGTTCGCCAGCGCGTTGATCGCCATATTGCGCTCCTTGCAGATTTGGATGATCCTCTCGGCAACTGCTTCTTTCGTGTTCATATCAACCCTCCCTTTCACGATATATCGCTAAGATTTTACCCAAATTTGCGATAAATCGTGTGGGACATATCGCAAAGTTAACAAAAACGTGGTATAATTGCGATATATCCCATATAGGAGGGCTTTTTATAATGACTTGTACGTTTTTCGGGCACCGCTATGTACCGCAAAAGATAGAGCCGACCTTGCGGTCGACTCTGATCGATCTGATAGAAAACCACGGCGTGGATCTGTTTTACGTCGGCAATCACGGGGAGTTTGACGCGATGGTTCGCCGGGTCCTGCGTGAGCTATCAGCCAAGTACCCGATCAAATACCACGTCGTTCTCGCGTATATGCCTGAGAAGCGGGACGAATACCGGCTGACGGACTACTCCGACACCATCCTCCCGGAGGGCATCGAGACCGCGCCAAAGCGCTTCGCGATCACCTATCGGAACAGGTGGATGATCGACCAATCGGACTTCGTCGTCACCTACGTCGTCCACGACGCCGCCTCCGGCGCCGCGCAGTTCAAAAAACTGGCTGAACGGAAAGGGAAAATTGTGATCGAGCTATAAGAGTAAAAGCAATAAAGAAATATTGTATGATTGTTTGCTTTGTGTTTGGAATCACTTCGGCAGCAGGCAACAAA
>JAFRPB010000070.1 GCA_017429345.1 Clostridia bacterium
AGCGAAGCTGCCCGATAAATCAGAATTTACAGGCATTAGGCATTGGGCATTAGGCAATAGTCCTGTCAAATATACCCTTGGCAGGTTTCTAATGCCTATTGCCTACTGCCTATTGCCTTTCATCCCGATAAATCAGAATTTACCTCTTCAAATACTCCATCGATACCGGGAAATCAAAATATGTATCCGGGAACGGCTCGTCCGCCAGCGTGAAATGCCACCATTCGCAGTCGAGCGGCAGAAAACCGTTTCGCATCATCACGCTCTGCAGCAGCATCCGGTTGGTGTGCTGCTCGTCTGTAACATTGCGGCTGTCGGGGTGAGAGACCTCGCTGAAAAGATCGAAGGGGCTGCCCATATCCAGCTCTTTTCCCGTCGACATATCAAGAAGCGTCAGATCGACGGTGCTGCCGCGGCTGTGACCGGAACGGCTCGCGATATAACCGAGATTGAAAAGCTCCTGTTTTTCAAGCTCCGGATAAAAATACGGCTTCATGCGTATATCCGTATCCTCCAATCCCCAGAGCACGAAATGCTTCACCGCCGTCGCGGGGCGGTAGGCGTCGTATATTTTCAACCTGTACCCGTGCAGGTTTATCTCGTTGCTCACGGATTTGAGCGCGCGGGCGGCTTCTTTTGTCAACAGGGCGACGGGCTCCTCGTAGCCGTCGATCCGCTCGCCGATGAAATTATATGTTGAGTGATACCGTATCTCCTGTATCACGCCGGGAACCCAATCCGCGAGCACCGCGAACGCGGAGGGATCCATTGCGGCTCTTTTTTCAAAATCCACAGCCATTTGCCCGATCTCCTTCTGTTTTATCAGAATTAATATAATCTATCGGCGTGAAAAATACAAGTGATACGAAAAAAATCATTCCTTATTTTCGAAGACGTATCCGAAAAGCAGCCTTGGGGGCCGTTTCTCCTCGGTCGCCCGGCAGACGCGCGCCGACTTCATACAGCTTTTCAAGCAGCTCGTTCGCGCGGACCGATAATTCCCGCTCCGCTTCCCCGATCGCTTCCCTCGCTTTCGCGGTCTGGGCGACGCCTTTGCCGAAGATCTCCGCCGTATCGCAGAGGCAGCGAACGTCGATCCGCGTGCCGCCGTCATCCTGTTTTCTTCCGGGGCGTGAGCGAAGAAGCGTGAAGGAATACAGATTTCCGTCGTATTCCCCTGTGATCGTTCCGTCGTTTGCGCGCCTCGTCAGAAGCGCTAAGATCCGTGTTTCCTCATTATCCAGAAAGGCGGCCGGGGAGCCGTCGCGGAAAACCGCCGTCCCGTCGGGGGACGGTTCTTTTTTTTCGTTCAGACTGAACATCGGGATGAACTCGCCCGCGTCTAGATCGTTTAACAGATTTTCGAACTCATACAGGCTTATAGGTACGCAGGCCCCGCTTTTGCCGCCTGCTTCGAGAATGCTCTGCAGCCGTACCGCAGGGATCTTTCCGCTGCCGATCTCTGCGCCGACGAGCTCCTTCGCAGAGCGTGCACAGACGAGATAACTGTCGTTGCGTAGCTGATAGGAACGGATGAACATATCAAGAAACCGCCGAATCGCTCCCTCTTCGATCATCGCTCCGCCGCCGAGCGCGACGACGCGCGTCTGAGAAAAAACAGGCTCTCTGCCCGCCTCAGAGGCGATCTTCTCAACGGCCTCTGTTACGGTTTTGCCGGTTGCCGTCAATATAGCGGTGATCTTTCCGTCCGAAGAACCCATTTCGCCTGCGGGATGCGTCTCTGCGTCAAGCGTCTGCAACGTCAGGCAGATCAGCCCGTTCTCGAAATCGACGCCGGCCGCTTCCACGATCAGTTCGCGGTCGATCTCAAAATTTCCGGCGCAGCCCGAAAAAATTACGGAGAACAGCATCGCAGAAAGCAGCAGAAAGGTTTTTTTCACGGTAATTCTCCTTTCCGGATCACGGTTCTTTTTCTTTGCACGTATTCGGCAGCCGATACAAGCAGCGGGATCCCCGCGGCGGAGACCGCGAACAGCGTCGGCGGGACGGCGGACGTGAAGATCTCCGCCGAGTTTACATCGAAGGAGAGCGCGATCACCGCCCCGCCGCAGAGTATGCCTGCCGCGGAGAGCGGAACGGCTTTGTTTCTGACTCCGTAGCTGTCGCGAAGTACCTGAAGAAAAACACAGAGATACAGGCACATCTTGATCAGCGCGCAAAGAAGCCAGATCGCCGTAAACATCGCGTCAAGGCGGAGATCCTCGCCGATTTTCGCCTGCGTCGTCAGCGCGTAGATCGGGAATAATTCCGTCTCACCGAAGCTTCCGAGCACGGCTTTGTCGAAAAACGCAAGCCCCGAGACGCAGATAAAAGTGATAAGCAGCCAGAGAGGCGCGCGTTTTTTAAGTCCGACGCCGCAGCGGCTGACGACGACGGGCAGCGTCGCCAGCTCCGCCGTACCGCCGAGGGACAGAAAAGCTTTGTTCAGAAACGGAGAAATTCCGTCGCGAAGGGAAAAAGAGAGGTTTTCCGGCCGTATTTTCCCGCCGACGGTGAAAAAGAGCAGAATAAGCCCCGACGCGGTCAGCGCAGCCGTTACGATGGCGGCGCGGCTCACCGCGCGAAGCCCCTGATAAGCGCCGTAGGAAGCGCCGAGCAGCATCATCATTGTCAGCCAATGGTTTCGGTTGTCGGAAAACAGCACAGTTCCGGTGAAAATCTCGATCCGCATCGCGGCGGCGAAAACCGCGAACAGAAACACGAAAACATAAACGGCGGCGATACCACCGCTCAGCAGCGGAGAGATCCGTTTTGCTCTGATCAGGATATTGTCGTCTCCCGTACGAAGGAACGGACGCAGCGGCAGAAGACACGCGAGCGCGAAAAGCAAAGCGAGCAGCGCGCCGACCGCCGCCTCGCCGCCGTCCGTCTTTCTGCCGTAAACGGAAATATAAGTAAAGCTCAAAAGAAGCCTTGAAACGAACAGGGCGGCAAGTATTTCCCCAGCGGGTATTTTTTCTGTAGGCATGGGTGCTCCTTTCAAATTCTGATTTAACGGCGAAGCCGTTAAATCAGAATTTAGTCCCGAGTTTCGAGTCCCGAGTCCCGAGGCGATAATTTTCAGTCAGGATAATAAATGGAAAAACGTATTGTTTCCCGCTGTTTTGCCAAGACGCACAAGCTTACCTTACGTATCTCGGGACTCGAGACTCGGGACTCGGGACTTTATCGATAAATCAGAATTTAACACGAAACCTCATCCTCCCCATCCGTCTCCAATCTCTTCTGACAAGGCTGTCGCGCAGACCGTCTTTCCGCAGGGGCAGCAGGGGCAGGGTAAAGGGCACGCCGAAGGGCTCCTGCGCGCAGACGTTCAGCAGAAGCACGCCCGCGCCGAGAAAAAGACCGTAGAACCCCGCCGTGCCGCCGGCGAGAATAAATGCGAGACGCAGCACGCAGACCGGGTCGTGCATCTCCGAAATTACGGCGGAGGTGATCGCGGTCAGCGCCATGATGATGAGCATCGGCGCGCTGATGAGCCCCGCCGTAACGGCGGCGTCGCCGATGATCAGCGCGCCGACGATGCTGACGGCCTGACCGACGGCGCGCGGCATTCTCAGACCGGCCTCCCGCACAATTTCGTATACGATATGCACAAGAAGCGCCTCCGCCATCACGGGAAAAGGCGTTCCCACGACGGATGATACAATATTATAAAGCATCCCCGCAGGGATCATCTCCGGGTGGTACATCGCCGCGGCGACATACGCGCCCGGAAGAAAGATCCCGCAAAGGAAGGACAAAATCCTGATACAGCGCAGAAACAGCGCGTAGAACGGCCGTTTCTGATAATCGTCGAGCGCCGTGAAATTTTCGATAAATGTAAACGGAACGGTCAGCGCGTGCGGCGTGCCGTCGACGATCACGCCGACTTTACCTTCGGTGAGCTTCGCGCAGAACACGTCCGGCCGTTCTGTAAAACCGACGGTTCGGAAGACGCGCAGGCCTTTCCCCGCAAGAAACGGTTCGACGCAGCCTTCGCCTGAGATATAATCGATCCGTATTTTTTCAAGACGTTCTTTCACGTCGCCGATCATCCGCGCGTCCGCTCTGCCGCGGATATAACAGACAAGCGCGTCTGTTTTGAAGCCTGTGCCGACCGTTACGCGCTCAAGGCGCAGCTCCGCGGTTTTCAGCCTGCGGCGAACGAGAGACGCGTTGTCTTTGATACTGTCCGAAAAGCCTTCGCGCGAGCCTTGCTCCTGCATATCCGTCTGCGGTTCGCCGATCGCTTTTTTCGCATATCCCTGCGCGCCGAAGCAAAGGGCCTCAGAATTGCCGTCGATAAAAAACAGCAGATTCCCTGCAAGGAGCGCGTCCCGCGCTTCGTCCAGCGTAAAAAGCTCGCTTTGCTGTACGCTCACGGAAACATTGTCGCGGATCGTGGCAAAGAGCTCTTCCGTCTCTTCCGGCAGGCTGCGCGCAGAGAAGATCGGTTCCGTTATGCTCAGAAAAATCTCTTTGTTGTCGCACATCCCGTCGAGAAAGAAGAACTGCGCGGGAATGCGCGCCGAGGACAGTTCCGTTCTGCGCGTTTTGTAATCGAAGCAGCCGGAAAACAGCGCGCCGAGCGCGACGGCGTTTTCTGTCAGCGAAGCGCTCAGCCTGTTGTTGTTTTCGGGCGGCGCGGTCACGGGTTCCAGAAGTCCCAATTTTTATCACCGATAACAGTCTGCCTCATTTTTCCGAAATTATACGCTGTTCTGCGCCGAGAATAAAAAAAGGTCCGCGAACGGCGTTTTTCCGTCCGCGGACCTTTCCGTGATATGTTGTATCTGCGGTTTTTTCGTGCGGGTCAATGCGGCAAGCACGCAATCCTTTCCGCCGCGTCCAGCGCGATATCTGCGATCGGAGCGCGCATGTCGTCGGGCATCGCGCCCAGGATCCGCCGGTCCCAGCCGTCGCCGTCGAGGCAGTCGGCGGCATACAGGAATTGATAAACATCAACGCCGCGGAACCGGCCGACCGCCATGACGGACGCGCATTCCATCTCGACCGCGGCGCAGCCTTCCTCTTTGCGCGCGAGCATATTTCGCTGCGTCTCGCGGTAAAAAGCGTCGGTCGTCCACGTTTTCGTCCTGACAAATGGGACCTGCATTTCTTTGAAGATCGCCGCAAGGCGCTCTGCGGTTATGACCTTGATATAATCGCCCGCCGGCGCGTAGTGATAGCTCGCGCCTTCGTCCCGGTACGCGGCGACGGGCACGAGCAGCTTCCCTGCGGTGATATTTTTGTCCAGGGAGCCGCAGGAGCCGAAGAACAAAAACCGTTTGCCGCCCCGCGCGATCGCTTCCTCGAGGATCGCCGCCGACGCGGCGCCGCCTACGGGCGAATGGTAAAAGCCGAGCGTTCTGCCGCCGCGGGCGAATTTGTAGACGGGGATCGTTCTGCCCGCGAAAAACGCGCCGATCTGTTCCGCGCCGGTGCGCCCGACGATCAGCTCGGCGAATTTTTCCGTGAAGCAGACAAGAAGCGTTTCGGGAAAATCCGGAATTTTTTCATTTGCCTCCGACGGACTGATGATCTCTCTGCCCGCGGGATCAAAGGAATGGATGATGCTCATGATCGTTTCCTCCGCAAACCGTTTTAATTTTCTATGATTTTAACATATTGAACATATGAAATCAATCCGTTTTCATAATCCGGCGGATTTGATACAGAATAAGAGGGAAAGGACTGTTTTTTATGACCGTAACCGTGATCCGTACCGTGATCGTTTATCTTGTCCTGACGCTCTGCGTGCGGCTGATGGGCAAGCGCCAGCTCGGGCAGCTGCAGCCGGCGGAATTCGTGTTCTCCATTCTGATCTCGAATATCATCGCCATGCCAATCGAGGATCCCGAACGCCCGATGCTCACGGCGATCGTCTCGGTGCTGCTGCTCTCCGCGCTCGAGGTGCTCGTGTCGGGACTTACCATGAAAAGCGCGCGCCTGCGCCGCCTCGCGGAGGGAAAGCCCGCGCTGATCATCGAAAAAGGAAAACTTTGCGTCGAAAACATGCGGGCGCTGCGCTATACCGCGGACGACGTGCTCGAGGCGCTTCGTAAAAAAGATATCTTCGATATCACGACCGTCGCTTACGCGGTCGCGGAGACCGACGGCACCCTGAGCGTACTGCTCAATGCGGCGAACCAGCCCGCAGAAAAACAGGACGTGGGCGGCGAAGGCGACGACGAGCTGCGATGCACCCTCGTGCAGGACGGCGAGGCGATCGGCGAGCCCTTCCTCGGCAAACGGTTTTCAGACGAAGAGATCGAACGGTTTGTCAGAAAAACCGGCAAACGCCGCGGGGACCTTCTGATCCTCGACGTGACCGGCTCGGGCAAAACGGCGGCGATCGAAAAACAGCCTGCTTCCCCGCAACAAAAGAAACGGAGGAAACAAAAATGAGCAGAATATTTGTTTCCCTCGCGCTCGTCATCGTTATTTTCATCGGCGCGGCTGCCGCCGCCCGCGGGATCGGAACGCAGTCGGATCGGATCTCCGAAGCGCTCGAACGTATCGAAGACGCGCAGGGCGAAGCGCTGCAGGGGGAATACGAGACGCTGAAAACGTCGTGGAAGAGCGCCGAAAAGCTGTTCTACGTCTGGTTCCCGCACGGCGAGACGGACGCGCTGCACGAGAATATCGTGCTGATCGGGTATTATATCGAAGAAGCAGATCTTCTCCGTCTGCGCGCGGAGTGTGAAAAGGCGCGCGGGCGGGTCGAAAATTTCCGGGCTTCCGAAAAAATATCTTTACAAAATGTATTTTAATTTTCGCGCGCGTATGTTATACTTTCCGAAAAAGGGAAAACGGTCGGTTTTCGGAGGGTCGATATGAGCTTTGTCGAGATCCTGTCTCCGGCGGGGAACGCCGAGCAGCTGCGCGCGTCCGTGCTTGCGGGCGCGGACGCTGTGTATCTCGGCGCGTCCGGCTTCAACGCCCGGCGCAGGGCGGGGAATTTCGGCGACGAAGAATTAAAAGAAGCCGTCGCCTTCTGCCGGGAGCGGAACGTAAAGGTTTACGTGACCGTCAATATCCTGATCTCCGACGGCGAGCTTGCGGAGCTGGTCTCGCTTGCGCGTCTTCTCAACGACGCGGGCGTCGACGGCGTGATCGTGCAGGATCTCGCCGCGGCGGCGGTGTTCCGCCGGTGCTGTCCCTCGATCCGCCTGCACGCCTCGACGCAGATGACGGTACATAACGCTGCGGGGATGCGCGCGCTCGCCTCGCTCGGCTTTGTCCGCGCCGTACCCGCGCGGGAGCTCGAGCTCGGCGAACTCAGAACGCTTGCCGGCGCGACGGAGCTTGAGATCGAATCCTTCGTTCACGGCGCGCTCTGCATGAGCGTTTCGGGCTGCTGCTATATCTCCTCGATGCTCGGCGGCAGAAGCGGCAACCGCGGCCTCTGCGCGCAGGCGTGCCGCCTTGATTTCGCCGCACGGGGCAGAAATTACGCCCTGTCGCTTAAGGATCTGTCCTATATCGGCCGGATCGGAGAACTGTCTGCGGCGGGCGTTTGCTCGCTGAAGATCGAGGGCAGAATGAAGCGCCCCGAGTATGCCGCCGCGGCGACGGACGCCTGCGTCAGGGCGCGGGCGGGGGAGCTCTACGATGCAGAAACGCTGCAGAGCGTTTTCTCCCGCAGCGGTTTCACAAGCGGTTATCTCGACGGAAAACGGGATCTCGATATGTTCGGCTTCCGCCGTTACGAGGACGTGACCGCGGCGACCGGAAAGACCTTCGCGCCGCTGCGCGAGCTTTACAGAAAAGAAAAGCCCCGCGTGGAATTGTCCGCCCGGCTGACCGTTTCTCCGGATGCGTCCGACCTGACGCTCTCCGACGGCATACATAATGTAACGTCGCGGGGCGCGGCGGGGCTTGCGCCGCAGGGCGCGGGCACGACGGCGGAAAACGCATATAAGAATATCGCGAAGACCGGCGGCACCCCGTATTACATAGACGCCGAAAGATTTGAATTTGAAAATCCCGACGGGCTGTATCTGCCCGCTTCCGCGTTGAACGCGCTGCGCAGAGAGGCGTTGGAAAAGCTCTCCGCGCTGCGCAGGGCCCCGGAACGGCGGGAATTCTGTGATTTCGATTATCCGCTTCCGTCGGCGCGGCATGATAACAAAGGGTTTTATCTGCGATTCGCCCGCGAAGAGCAGGCGTTCGACTGCGACGCTCAAAGGTTATTTTTCCCGCTGCGGGAGATCCTGCATCACCCTGAGCTGAAAGAACGGTACGGCGACCGGCTCTGCGCCGAAGCGCCCGCGCTGGTATTCGCGAAGGACGAGCCGATGTTCGAACGGGACCTCGCGTATCTCGGGACGCTCGGCGTGAAGACCGTCTGGGCGGACAATATCGGTCAGGCGTTTCTGCTCAAGGAGCGGGGCTTCGAGGTGTTCGGCGGCTTCGGCTTGAATATCTTCAATTCCGCCGCGCTGAACGAGTATAAAAAGCTCGGTATTTCCGAAGCGGCGCTGTCCTTCGAGCTTTCCGCCGCGGATATTCGGAAGATCAGAACGGATTTTCCGACCGCCGCCGTCGTTTACGGGCGGCTCCCGCTGATGAAATACCGCGTTTGCCCCCTGCAGGGCGAAAAGGGCTGCGGGAGCTGCCCCGGGCGCGGGAGCGTCACCGACCGGAAAGGCGTGGAATTTCCCCTCGCCTGCGAAAACAGAAAGTATACCGTGATGTACAACAGCGTGCCGCTGGACGTGCTCGACCGGGATTTTATCTTCGTCGATCATAAGATCCTGTATTTCACCGACGAATCCGTCGCGGAATGTGAACGCATCTATAAATGCGCGAAGGCGGGGGAGACCGCCGCGCCGAAGCACACCACGGGCCTTTATTACAGAGAAGTGTTTTGATTTATGGAACATATCACTTTTATTTCTTCGCCGATCGGCAAGATCGGGCTTTCCGCCGAAGACGGCAGTCTTGTGCGTGTTTTTTTCAAAGCGTCCGATCTGCCAGAGCAGTGGCTGCGCGACGACGCGGAGCCGACGCTGGTCGAAGCGGGCAGACAGCTGAAAGCGTATTTTTCGGGCGAGCTGACGGAATTTGATTTGCCGCTCTATCCCGGCGGTTCTGCGTTTGCGCAGAGCGTTCTCGCCGAGACAAGGAAGATCCCCTACGGCGCAACGGCGAGCTACGGGGAGATCGCCGCGCGCGTCGGAAACCCGAAAGCCGCCAGAGCCGTCGGCGGCGCGCTGAACAGAAATTCTCTTCCGATCGTAATTCCGTGCCATCGTGTGTTGGCTTCGAACGGCGCGCTGACCGGTTATGCCTGCGGGCTTGAAATGAAAACGATGCTTTTGCGCCTGGAAAAGCATTTTCTTGAAAGATCATGAACGGCTGCACGCTTTGTCCCCGCCGCTGCGGGACCGACCGCGAAACAAAAAGCGGATACTGCGGCGTGAAGAATACGATCAAGGCGGCGCGCGCCTCGCTGCATCTGTGGGAGGAACCGTCGATCAGCGGCGAAAACGGCGCGGGGACCGTGTTTTTCTCCGGCTGTCCGCTGCACTGCGTCTACTGTCAGAATCATAAGATCAGCGGCGGGGGAGCGGGCACCGAAATTTCGCCGGAGCGTCTGCGGGAGATCTTTTTCGAGTTGATCGACCGGGGCGCGTCGTGCATCGACCTCGTGACGCCGACGCATTACACCCCGCAGATCGTCGCGGCGCTCAAGGGCGGACTGCCCGTGCCCGTCGTGTATAACTGCTCGGGCTATGAAAGCGTCGAGACGCTGAAAACGCTCGAGGGGTATATCGATATTTATCTGCCCGACTGGAAATATTCCGATCCAGCCGCCGCGAAACGTTATTCGAACGCGCCGGACTACCCCGAAATCGCCGCCGCCGCGATCGGCGAGATGTACCGCCAGACGGGTAAACAGGTCTTCTCCGAAAACGGGATGCTCCTGCGCGGCGTGCAGGTGCGGCATCTTGTTCTGCCGGGAAATCTTGAAAACACCTACGGCGTGATCGACGCGTTCTCGTCGATGTTCCCGCAGGGCGACGCGGGCTTCAGTCTGATGAGTCAGTTCACCCCCACGCCCGCGTGTGAAAAATACCCGGAGCTGTGCCGGAGACTTACGCCCGAGGAATACGAAAAGGCCGTGGATTATATGTATCTCTGCGGTATCGAAAACGGATTCGTGCAGGAACTGTCCTCGGCGAAGGAGGAGTATGTCCCTTCGTTCGACGGAACGGGGGTTGAATCCGATTGAACGGCGCAGCCGATGAATCAGATTTTCGGATATCGGATCTCGGATCTCGCGGATCGTGCCCGTAAAATCTATCATAATTGAACCTTCTGCATTCTCTTTGTTCATTTGATGATTTCAGCTGCGGTTTCGGCACGATATCCGATCCCCGATCCCCGATATCTGCGGCCATTGAAACAAAATGAGTTTGAATATATAAAAATCCATAGGAGGCTACCCGATATGAATAAACTCAGATCCGCCGTAATCGGCTGCGGCAATATCAGCCGGTCGCATTTCGACGCGCTCGCCTCGTGTGAGAACGCTGAATTGACCGCCGTATGCGACAACCAGAAGAACAGAGCCGACGCCGCCGCGGAAAAATACGGAGTGAAGGCGTATTATGACCTGACCGACCTGCTCGCTGACGGCGTCGCGGACGTCGTACATATCTGCACGCCGCATTATCTGCACCCGTCCATGTCGGTCGCTTCGCTTGAGGCGGGCTGTTACGTCTTCTGCGAGAAGCCGATGGCGATCCGTTACGACGACGCGCTGCGGGTCAGAGAGACCGCGGAGAGAACGGGAAAATATTTCGGCGTGTGCTTCCAGAACAGATACAATACTTCTTCGCGCATCGCGAAAGAAGTTCTCGAAAGCGGCCGTCTCGGCGCGGTCCGCGGCGCACGCTCGATCGTCGCGTGGGACCGGGACGAGAATTATTATCTCGCGGACGCCTGGCGCGGCAAGATCGACACCGAGGGCGGCGGCGTGATGATCAATCAGGCGATCCATACCCTCGATCTGACCGCGTGGTTCGTGGGCAGCCCCGTGACGGATATCAAGGCGAGCATATCGACGAAGCGTCTTGCGGAGTTTATCGAGGTCGAGGATACCGCCGATCTTCTCATGCAGTATGAGAACGGCGCGCGCGGCGTGTTTTACGCCACGATCTGCTCGGCGGGCAATTCGCCGATCGAGGTCGAGGTCTACTGCAACAACGGCAAGATCACGCTCTCCGACGCGCTGACGATACGCGAAAACGGCAAATCCGCCGAGGTTTACGAGATCGACCGCCCTACCGGCGCGAAAGCCTATTGGGGCACAGGACATACGCATATCATCAACGATTTTTACGACAGTATCATTACGGGTCGCCCCTTCGCCGTCGACGCCGCCGAGGCGATCAAGTCCGCACGGATGACGGAGATGATCTATCGCAGCGCTGGACGTAGGTAGCCGTGTAATTTCTGATTTATGCGCGAGCGCATAAATCAGAATTTACACGCATCATAAAGCTACCCGCGG
>JAFRPB010000071.1 GCA_017429345.1 Clostridia bacterium
GCGCCTTCTCGATCTCATCGAACAGCACGACCGAATACGGCCTGCGGCGGATCTTTTCGGTGAATAACCCGCCCTCACCGTATCCGACGTATCCTGGCGGAGAGCCGACGAGGCGCGATACGGTGTGCTTTTCCATATACTCCGACATATCGAGGCGGATCATCGCGTTTTCATCGCCGAACATCGCCTCGGCCAGGGCGCGGCACACTTCCGTTTTGCCTACGCCCGTAGGGCCGAGGAACAGAAACGAACCGATCGGTCGGCGGGGATCACCGAGCCCCGATCTGCCTCGGCGGATCGCTTTCGCGACCGCCGTGACCGCCTCGTTCTGCCCGATGACGCGCCGGTGCAGCTCGTCTTCAAGCATGAGCAGCCTTCGGCTCTCCTCTTCTGTCAGCTGCATTACGGGGACGCCGGTCCACGCAGAAACGACCTCGGCGATATCCTCGTCCGTAACGGAACGGAGTGTTCCCGATTCACTTACGCGCCATTCCTCTTTTTTTCGTAAGAGCTTCTCCCGAAGCTCTTTTTCCTTATCCCTTAAAACCGCGGCGCGCTCGAATTCCTGCGCGGTGACCGCTGTTTCTTTTTCAATAACGTTCTGTTTCAGTTCCTGTTCAAGCGCCTTCAGCTCGGGAGGCACAAAGCTGCGCAGCCTTACCTGCGCCGCCGCCTCATCGACAAGATCAATCGCCTTATCCGGCAAAAACCGGTCGCCGATATAGCGTACGGACAGTCTGACCGCGCTCTCGAGCGCATCGTCTGTGATTTTTACTTTATGGTGCGACTCGTAACAGCCGCGCAATCCTTTCAGGATCTCAACAGTTTCCGCCTCATCGGGTTCGCCTACCGTTACGGGCTGAAAACGCCGCTCAAGCGCGGCGTCCTTTTCGATATGCTTTCTGTATTCCTCCGCGGTCGTCGCGCCGATCACCTGCAGCTCTCCGCGCGCAAGACCTGGCTTGAGGATATTCGCCGCGTCTGCGCTCCCTTCGGCAGCGCCCGCGCCGATGATCGTATGGATCTCGTCGATAAACAGGATCACATTCCCGTCGCTGACGACCTCGCCGATCGCATTTTGAATGCGTTCCTCAAAATCGCCGCGGTATTTCGTGCCCGCGACCATGCCTGTCAGATCCAGCGTCACGACGCGTTTGTTCCGAAGCAGCTCGGGCACGGTCCCTTCGGCGATTTTCAGCGCGAGGCCTTCCGCGATCGCCGTTTTGCCGACGCCGGGCTCGCCGACGAGGCACGGATTGTTTTTCGTGCGGCGGCAGAGGATCCGCGTCACGCGGTCGATCTCCGCCTGTCTGCCGATCACGGGATCAATTTTTCCCTGCAAAGCAAGCGCTGTCAAATCTCTGCCGAATTTTTCGAGCGTGGATGTCGAGGACGATTGTGCGCCGGACTGCGTTTTCGCCGTATGATCCGCCGTCGTGCCGTCGATTTCTTCCCTCAGCGCTTCCGCTGAAGCGCCGGAGAGCGCGATCAGACGGAGCGCGAAGCATTGCTCCTCCCGTAATAACGCAAGCAGCAGATGCTCTGTTCCGACAAGCCGAAACCCCGCTTCTCCCGCAGAGACGACGGAGGCTTCCAGAATATGCTTCAGCCGCGGCGTAAAATCCTCGGGAGTAAGCGACGTCGGCAGCGCCGCGCCTTCGCTCTCGCGCAGCACTCTTTCCGCAGACTCCGCCGTAACGCCGTACTTCGCCAGCGACCTCCCTGCAACGGAATCCTTATCACGAAGCAGTCCGAGAAGCAGATGCTCCGAACCGACGCGTTGACTCCCCATCGCCTGCGCTTTCTGCACGGCATAATTCAGCGCGTCGTTCGCCCGGGCGGTCATGCCCGTAAATCTATACATTCATAATCCCCTGTCTTTACATTCAAGTATCCGGCGATTGATTCATGTCTTCCGCGCGGCGTCCTCGGCAAGACGACGTTTAATGACGTCGGCCCGCTTCGCGTCGCGCTCGGCGGCATTCAGATCCTCGCCGTAATCCGCGTTCATCGTTGCGGGCTGCAGCGTCGCGGAAAGCTCATTCACTGTATCGAGCTGAACGGGAAGCTCGCCGAAGACCGCGCCGACGCGGATATAGGAAAGCATTTCGTTCATCTCCTCCGACGTGACGACGCGCGCGGAGCACAAAATACCGTAAGCCCGGTGGATCTTATCCATATAATTGATATTCGCCTGCAGCGCTTCACGCGCGGCGCGCTCCCGCGTCGCGATCTGCAGCGTTACGGATTTCAGATTGTCGATCGCCGTTTTTTCGCTGATTCCCAAGGTCAGCTGATTGCTCAAACGGTATACGTCGCCCTTCACGCCGCCGTCGTCATACGGCCCGCGAAGCTTCAGGCCGAGCTTTGCCACCGTGGCGGAAAGCCGCGAGATCTCGAAATTCTGCGTAAGGGCGGGCAGATGCAGCATGACGGACGCGCGCATCGCTGTGCCGAGCTTCGTCGGATGCTGCGTGAGATAACCGAGCCTCTCGTCGAACGCGATCTCCAGTCTTTGCGACAGATGATCGTCGATCGCGTCGGCAGCCTGATACGCTTCGTCAAGAGCGAAGCCCGCGCGCGCCGCCTGAATACGGACATGATCGTCCTCGCAGAGCATAATGCTGATATCCTCGTTTTCGGAGAGCATCAGCGCCTTGCCGGGCGCGATCTCCGCGAACGCGGGGCTGATCAGATGCTTTTCGGCAAGCGACACGACGCGGTTTGCGGTCAGATCCGCCATTCTGATATAATACAGCTTTGCCTTGGAATAATTATCGAGCACTTCGCGAACTTTTTCGCAGACTTCGTTCATCTGTTCCGAAGTAAGTCTGCATGGAAACGGACAGTTTTTCAGATTACGCGAAAGACGAATGCAGGAGCTCAGTACGACGTCGCCCTGCGGTCCGTTCTGACAATACCACTTAATGTTCATTTTCTTCCGCCTCCGTTCTTCTGATCTCGTCGCGAAGCACTGCCGCAAGCTCGAAATTCTGTTCCGTGATCGCGTCAGCAAGCTTTTGTTTCAGCTCCGCCGTTTTGTCCGCCGCCGGGGCACTCTGTCTGCTCGTCTCTCCCTCGCTGCCTCGTGGCTTTTTGCCCACATGAACGGTCTGACCGTGGATCTTGCGCAGCGACGGGAGCAGTTTATCGTAATACAGCTCATAGCAGTCCGCGCAGCCGACTTTGCCGCTTTTCACGATATCGTCAAAGGAACAGCCGCACTTCTCACAACGCAGTACCCGGTTGGAAAGACGGCTGATCGGGATATCCCCGAGGAACGAGCCGAACAGCTCGCCTAAACCGAGCCCCAGCCCGCCGAGAGACGAGGCGTATCCCAGCTTATCGGCGCACTCCGGACAAAGGTGATATTCCGCTGCCGTACCGTTGACGATGCGGCGAATATGCGTGGACGCTTCATTTCGTTTGCAGTTTTGACAAAGCATATCGAACCTCCGATTTAATATATTTACAGCTTCCGGCTTCCGGCTTCCGGTCTCTGGCTTCCGGCTTCCAGCCTCCGGCTTCCGGCCTCCGGCAACTAATTCAGCGCCAGCAGCATTTGTTTAAAGATCGCGGCGCGCACAACGTCCGCCTGATCCCGCGGGAGCGAACGGTAGCCCCTGCCGTCGACGGCAGCCAGAAGCATTCGCGCGTCGGTCTCGCTGATAAATTCCTGCCGCAAAAGATTGAGGATATTTACTTTCGCAGCCTGCTCTTCCATCGACATTCCGACAGAATTGACCAGGTGCATGATAATATGTTCCCGCTCGCAGTCGATGCGTGAAATACGGATATATCCCCCGCCGCCGCGGCGGCTTGTGACGATAAACCCCTGCTCCGGCGTAAACCGCGAGGTGATGACGTAATTGATCTGACTCGGCACGCAGCCCAGCTTATCGGCAAATTCGTTCCTTCGTATCTCCGCCTCGCCGTCGCGGTTGATCATCTCCATCAGCATGGAGGCGATCGAGTCGCTGATGTTCATTGCTCCCACCTCTTTAAACTGTGATCTTCATTATACTGCCGACTGTTCACTTCTCGCTGTTCGCTGTTCACTGAAATTTTGTCTTTGACTTTCTTTAACCATTACTCTTATTATACAGCCCCCTGACGGATTTGTCAAAGGGCTGTGATAAAATCGGTTGTAAATTTTCTGTGTACGGCGGGCGAATTACTTCTGGATCGAATTGGTCTTCTTTGAATTGAAGTGAACGTAAGGATCCTCGAACACGATCAGCTTCGCCGCGACTCTGAGAATCAGGCGGGCGTCGATGGAATTGATCTTACCGTCTTCGTTCACGTCGGAGGTCAGGAAGCTGTCGCCCGCGACCTTATCGATCTTCGCGGAATAACGAAGAACCATGCGCGCATCCTTCGAATTGACATAGCCGTTCAGATCCGCGTCGCCGCGTTTGAGCTCGTTCGCGTCCTTCAGGATGCCGAAGGAATCGATCTCGTTGAGCTGATCACCCTCGACCGTATAGGAACGGAAGATAAACTTGTTGTTATCGATCGTGATCGCGGTGAAGCTCGGCAGCGCGGTATTCACACTCTTGGCGGCGTCGGGGAAGTATTCCTTCGTTTCCTCGGACGATACGCCCTCGTAATGCTTGGGACCGGCAGTGCCGTTGATCGAATAGATCGTGCCCTCGGGATTGACGAACGCCTCAACGATCGCGACGCCGTTGTCATAGATCACATCATGGTCGCAGGTATTATCAATAACAATACTCTTTTCGAAAATGTCGTACTTCAGCGGATCGGTGCGGAAATACACATGATCGTGTCCGCTGAACACAACATCGATGTCAAGCTCGGGCATCAGCGTCACGAGCTGATTGCGCAGACCGACGATATCGTCGTCGGCATAATGATCGCCGTTCGAGAACGCGGAGAAGTGCATCGCGACGAATTTCCATTTCGCGTTGCTCTGCTGCATATCGGCGGTCAGCCACGCAAGCTGCTCTTCGGAGAGTTTACCCTCGTTCTTGCCGCCGGACTGCAGATCGTTGGTGTTCAGCACGGCGAAATGCGCGTTATTGTAGTCGAACGAATAGTAAATGCCGCTGTCGGTATACTGGAAACCGCTCAGGCTCGGATCGGGATTATCGACAGTGTATTGATTACCCTCATAGTCGATATTATAATTCTTCACAAGCGCGTCGTGCCCGTACGCTTCGTGGTTACCGGAAGCGGGCATGATCGCGGTGTGCAGAATGCTGTCGGACGCGGAATCGAAGAACGCCTGCCACTGATCGAAGTTGTCTCCGAAATCAACGGCGTCGCCCGTGTGCAGCACAAAGCCCGCGTCGGGATATTTCGCAAACGCCTGCCGCAGCACGTTCGCCCAGCCGCTCTCATAAAGCTCGGGCGAAGGAGCCTGCGTATCGGTCACATGGAAGAAGGTAAACGCGGAATTATCTCCCGTAGAGGTCGTAAAGGAACCGATATCGCTCCACCAGCGCTTGTCCGCGCAGCCGACACGGTAGAAATAGGTCGTGCCGGGTTCGAGATCGGAAAGGCTGATCTTATGGCGGACGGTCTCGATCTCATAGGGGAACAGACCGTAGATGCCGATATCCAGAGCGTAGTATTCTCTCGTTGAACGCTCTTCCGTCGCGTAGATCGAATCGTTCACGGTGGGTTCGCCGGTGAACGCGGGCAGCGCGCCGTCCTCGCCCACGGCGTGGATCTCGATATCCGTATCGACGATCGAAGCCTTCGTCGTCCAGCTCAGGTTGAATTCCGTCGAGCTGTCTGAGCCGAAAGAGGGCGCGACAAGCGAGGGGATGCGCAGATTCTCTCTCGTCGCGGGGATCACGCCGCCGACGTCGGAGCCGTCGGAGTATGCGGCGAGCGGTCCGTCATAAACATACAGGATATAATCGGCGTAGTCGCCCTTCGCCTTCGGATCCTCATCGATCACAAGAGAGGAGAGCATCTTCGAAAGCTGATATCCGAAACCGGTGCGCACCTCGTCGGTATAATACTTTTCAATAAGATAAGTTTCTACTTCGTCGACGCTCTTGCCGTATTTGTCGAGCACGCCGTAGGAGAGGATCTTTTCCGCAAGTCCTTTAATGCTGATGTCGGTCAGATCCACGCCCTGATCGGCGACCGTTGCGATCAGACCGGAAACAAGGCTGATCGCGTCGACGCCCGGCAGACCGAGAAGCTGCAGGAATTCGGAGATGACCTGGCCGTAAAGATCCATGGTCTCCTGTGTGGCGTAATATTCAAGATACTGCTTGACCGCCTCGCCCGTGGCGTATTCGCGGATCAGATTGAGCATCTGTCTCGCGTCGGAGGTATTGAAGTCAACAAGGAATGTTGTGGGATTGAACAGAATATTGGAGAGAACATCGTTGATCAGGATCTCGTCAATGAACGATTCCTTGACGAAATACACGAGCTGATCGACCAGAGATCCGTCGTCCAGCTTTGCGAGCACGTCCTGCATAAAGAGGTCGTCGGAGATATCCTCGTTGCCGTTGGTCGAATAAACGATCGCGGAAAGGATCACGTCGCCCATCGTGCCCTTCGGCGAGGTGCCGAAGCCGTATGTGCTCTTGAATTTGACGCAGGGCAATTCGGAGACCTCGAGATCACAGAACTTGTCGACAAGGCCTTCGAAAAGCTCGATCGTGCGGGCAGGATCGTCAATATACTGCGCCGTGATCTGATCGGCGATATCGTCGATGACCGCCATGAAGTTTTCCGGCGCGAGGATCGCGTTGTTGTTGATATGAAGACCGCCGTGCAGCAGCTCGTCAAAATAACTTGTGAAGGAGAATTTCGTTCCCTGATAATCGGAGATCAGGCTCTCGACATAATTCACAAGCCCGATCGAGGAGATCTGCGCAAGCTCTTTTCTCAGCGTGGGCTCGACGGCGTTTTTGAGATACTGCGCAGCGCCCTTGCCGTAAATCTCCTTAAACGACGCCTGGCTGAAGGGAGAAGCGTAGGACTTGCCGTTTGCGGATACTTTCTGCGAAGAGTCGCACTCGCGCTTATCAAAAGTCGCGCTGATCTTGCCGTTCGCCTCGGGATAGAAGGTGGACAGTCGGTACTGGTTCGGGAAATAGCCCAGAGCGCAGGTGCCGACGTCGTAAAGGATCTCGCCGTTATCGGAGATGATCGAAGAGATATCGGTGATATGCGTGTTGCCGGTGAAGATGAAATGCATCCCCGCGTCGGCAAGCGTTTCGCTGATCTCCTGCCAGCCGTCGGTCATATAGCCCGGCAGCACAACGGAGGTCATATAGGTCTGCTCATTGACCGCGCAGTGCGCCATGCCGATGGGGACCTGACCGGCCTCTTTGGCTTCTTCGATCTGACCGACGACCCAGTCGAGCAGATCGCGGCTGACCTTGCCGCCCTTCTCGGCGACGTTCGCACCGACGGAGGTGTTGTCATAGGTATAAACCGATGAGTCGATCGCGATCAGACGGTAACCGTCGGGCAGCTCGACCGCATAGGAGCAAGCGCCGGCGCCGGCGGAATAATAGCGGGAGATCGCCTCGTCATAACCGAAGTCCGCATAGATGCTGCGGAATTCGTCGGGCGTGACGGTATCGGCATATTCCCAATAATACTCGCCGGTCTCCTCATTTTTGATATACTTCGAGGCGTCGGTATTATTGATATCGCTTGAGCCGTTGATGACGTATACGGCGATACCGGTTTCTTTCTCAAAATCCGCGAGCTTCTGGGCGAGAGCGATATGCGCGCTCTTCTCGCCGGTATAGGTCAAGTCGCCCGTGATCAGCAGATATTTTACCGTGCCGGCGCTTTTCACCGCCGCCAGCGCGGAATCGAGAATGCCCTCGATCTGCATCACATTGGACGTATTGACCGCGTCGGAAAAACCGCTGTCTTTGTTCCCCATGGCCTCCGCGTCAAGATAGTGGATATCGGAGAAGGTCGCAAACTGCGCCTGCCCCGCTTTCACATCCGTCGCGAAAATGCTGACGGGAAGCATCGCCAGCAGCATGACCGCGGCGACGAAAACAGCCAGCGCTCTGAGTGCGCGGCGTCTGCCGGATCTAACGTTCATCATCAGTATCAACAGTCCCTTCGAGTAGATTGACATTACATGAAAATATAATTCCACAAATATTCTATCATAGATTATACTGAAAAGATTTCAAAAAGTAAAGTGTTTTCTGCAATCTTACAATATTTTTTATAAATAATTTATATTTTTATTTCCTCTATAAGCATTTTTTATTTTATATGCGCAATTTGCGTCGGGGATCCGCCCGTTTTCGCGCATCCGAAACGAAGCCGGCGGGGAAGCGCTCAGCTCCCCCGCCGTGTTTTTTTCGTGTCGACAGTCTACAGTCGACAGCCTGCCGATCGACAGGCTGCCACTGATCCGCCGTTCGCCACGACTTCACGATCTCACGACATCACGATTTCACGACTTCACGATCTCACGACATCACGATTTCACGATTTCACGAAGGCATCGTATCCAAACGTTATATCCGCATCATCTGTTATCGTAAAACGCAATTGACGCGTTAAGAAAACAGTCCGGTGGACTGTTTTCAGCGGCAACCGCAGCAGCTTTGCTGCGCGGCCCGGTCGGGCACACGATCAGCGCAACACGCAACATGCAAAACGCCGTCACCCTGCAAGCACTTTTTCCTTCAGCCACTTCGCGACGTCGTCCATGACGGTCTGTTTGTTATCCTCATTCAAAATCTCGTGACGGTCGCCGGGATAAAGGATCACGTCGGGCGCAAGTCCGGCTCTCTCGAGGTCGTCCGCCGCCTTGATGATCCACCTGCCGTTGCCGCCGACGGGATCCTGCGCGCCGGAGATGAACAGGATCGGCAGATCCACCGGGATCTTATAGGCCCAGTCGGGAGAACTGATCTTGACCGCGATCGAGGAAAGGTCGCGGAAGCCGCCCATGGTCAGCGGGAAGCCGCAATACGGGTCATTTCTGTATTTCTCTCTGTTCTCGACGTTTTTAGAGAGCCACGCGTATTCGTCTTTTTCGTCGGCATACGCCTTGTTATAGCCCTTCGAGTTGACCGAGAACAGGTCGAGCTTGCGGCTTTCGGGACCGAATTTTCCGATCGCGGCCTTCATCGCGGGCAGAATGCTGTTCAGCGCGTAGGGCACGCCGCCGGTGCCGCAGAAGATCGCGCCGGAGAGCTCATAGCCGAACACAGTGCAGTAATGCCGCGCGAGCATCGAGCCCATGCTGTGTCCGAACAGGACGTAGGGCACGTCGGGATAACGGTTCGACATGATATTGTAAAGGATGTGCATATCGTCGACCATTCGAACGTCGCCGTTTTCCTTTGCGATAAAGCCCAGCTCATCAACGGTATTGACGCTCTTGCCGTGCCCGAGATGGTCGTTGCCGGCGACCACCCATCCGAGAGAGACAAGATAGCGCGCGAACTCGTCATAACGCTCAATGTGCTCCGCGACGCCGTGGGCGATCTGGAACACGCCGACGGGCTGTTTTTCGTCATCCTTCCAGATGACGGTGTGGATCTTGTGGATCCCGTCGCTGGAATTGAAAAAAGCTTCCGTAACTTTAACTGCCATTGTTCTGATCTCCTTTATTCTGAAAATGTCAAATATCAACCGTTTTCCATGCCCGCGATATCGCGCCATTCATAGACCCACACGATCTGCGAACCGCAGCCTTCGAAGTAAATGCCGATCTGACTGATTGTTTTGCCGTCATCAGTCGGGATATACAGGGCGTTCTCATGGCCGGGATCGCCGAACTCGCGGAAGACCTGCACGCTTTCGATCCGCGTAGGATCATGTCCCCAGTCGCCGATCGCTGCCACGCTGCAGGCGTGCGGCTGCCCTTCCACGGTCGCTTCAAAGGTCGCCTTGCCGACGTACGAGCTGCCGGCAGACATATCCGGACGGTCGCGTTCGACGTCGCTGTACCCGCCCCAATGAAAGTCCTTGTCGTTGCTTTCGGGCATCGACATCGTCAGATCCATCACGACCTTGTCGCCCTTTCGGATAATCTCCGGCGGCGGGGTGCAGGTTGTCGTAAAGGTCGCGAACTGATATTTATCCATATCGCCAATATACTCATTTTTGACGGTCAGTGTGTACTCCTCGGCGGAATAGGTCGTTCTGTAAATACCGGTATCCGTATCCTCATGAATCTCGGTGCGCGTCTCGATCAAAACCCACGCGAATTCCGGTTCAACGGGAATTTCTTCGATCTTCGCAGCGGCGCGAAGGATGATGCGCGCGTCGGTGGAATTGACCTTGCCGTTCTTATCCGCGTCAGCGGCGGCGGACTGCTCTTCCGTCAGCGTCTGCAGCTTCGCAGAAGCGCGCAGCACAAGCCTTGCGTCGGTGGAATTGATCCTGCTGTTTCCGTCCACGTCGCCGCGCTTCAGCACGGCCGCAAATGAGACGGCGGTGCAGGAAAGAGCAAGAAGGATCGCAAGGAACACGGAAAGAACGGTTCTGAAGATTTTTTTCATCATTTTTCACTCTCTTTCATTAAATTTCGAACATATATACCCTTGTTTCATAAGGTCTCAGAATACAGCCGCTGACGTCCTCTTTCGGGTCGTGATAGTTGCAGATCTCGCACCTGCCCTGCGTCAGGTCGTAGCCCTCGGGTGCGCGGAACGCCATGGTCTTGTCGTTAAACGAGCAGATCACGAGCATCCGTTTATTTTCATAGGTCCTGTCATAGCAGAACAGCTTGTCGTTCTCGTGATAATACTCCTCGTAGTCGCCGTAGATCACGATCTCGTTCTCCTTGCGGAATTTCAGGAGCTTTCTGTAAAAATTCAGAATGGAGTCCGGATCTTTTTCCGCCGCCTCGACGTTGATCTCGGTATAATTCGGGTTGATGTAGAACCACGGCTTGTCTGCGGTCGTAAAGCCGGCGTTCTTCTCCGCGCTCCACTGCACCGGCGTGCGGGCGTTGTCGCGCGAAGCGTATTTCGCGAGCTTCATGATGGACTCGTCCTTGACGCCGAACTTGCGGACCATGTTGTAGATGTTCTTCGTGGAGACGTCCTCGTACATATCGATCTCGGGCAGACCGATATTCGTCATGCCGATCTCCTGCCCCTGATAGATAAAGGGCGTGCCGCTCTGGCAGATATACATCACGGCGAGCATTTTCGCGCTCTCCTCGCGATAGACGAGGCTGCCGTAGCGGTCGATCACGCGCGGCTGGTCGTGGTTCTCGATATACAGCGCGTTCCAGCCCTTGCCGTAGAGCCCCTTCTGCCAGCTCGTATAGACTTTCTTGAGTTTTTTCAGGTTGAACTTGGTGCGGATCCAGCTGACGAACATGCAGTCCGCCTCCATATGCTGGAAGTGGAACATCATATTCAACTCCTGCTCGGGACCCTCCGCGATATGCTTCAGGGCGCGCTTCGGGGTCATCATCGGCGCCTCGCCGACGGTCATCGCGTCGTACTGCCCCCAGACCTGCTTGAATTCCATCAGGTATTCGTGCAGGTGGGGACCGTCCATATAGTGTTCAGCGCCCGCGGCGACAGGCAGCGGGAAGCCGTCCGGCAGGCCCTCGCGCTTGGAGATGAACGTGATCACGTCCTCGCGGAAGCCGTCCACGCCCATATCGAGCCAAAAGCGCATGATATCCTTGACTTCCTCACGCACCTTCGGGTTATCCATATTCAGATCCGGCTGCGCCTCCGCGAACAGATGCAGATACCACTCGCCGCGCTCGGGCACGAATTTCCAGCCGGGCTCGGCAAAGGTGGATTTCCAGTCGTTGGGCGGCAGCTTGTTGTTCAATCTCCCCTTGCGCCAGATATAATAATCCTTATAGGGATTATCCTCGCCGCCTTTTTTGCTCTCGAGGAACCACTTGTGCTGATCGGACGTATGGTTGACGACCAAATCCATAATGACGCGCAGGCCTCTTTCGTGCGCGCCGTCCAGCACCGCTTTAAAATCGTCGAGCGTGCCGTATTCGGGCGCGATATCGCGGTAATCGGCGATGTCGTAGCCGTAATCCTTCTGCGGCGAGACGTAGAGCGGCGAGAACCAGATCGCGTCGACGCCGAGGCTCTTGATGTAATCGAGCTTCGAGAGGATGCCCTTCAGGTCGCCGATACCGTCGCCGTTGCCGTCGCAGAACGAGCGCGGCCAGACCTGATAGACCGCCATTTCCTTATACCAGGTTTTTTTCATTTCAAACGCCATATGTAAACCTCCGCATAGTTTTATACTGATATTTTAGCAGGGTTTCGGTGAAATGTAAAGAGGGATTTCGATTCTGATTTGTCGGGATGAAAGGCAGTAGGCAATAGTCATTAGGTAAGCGCTGATTAATTCCGGTGCGCAGATTGCGCCGTCAGATTTTTCGTCAGATTGTTCAAAAAGACCGCAGGAAGGCTGTCGCCTTTCAAGGGATTTTTGGGCGATATGACGGGAAAGATGCAAGCAAGGTGAGTGCCGAATCTTCAGATGTGAATTAATCAGTGGTTACTTAGGCATTAGGTAACAACCAAGGCGCACTGCGCA
>JAFRPB010000072.1 GCA_017429345.1 Clostridia bacterium
GCGTCTTGCTTGATCTTTGTTCCGTCATATTGCACATCTTCTCCTTGCCAACCGTCAGGTTGCCTGCGGAGAATCTGTACAATCTGACGAAAAAATCTACTGCGCAATCCGCACGCCCGAATTGTGCGGTGTTGCCTTAGGAATATAGTTCACAGGCACGATTCACGAAATCCGATATCCGATATCCGCAATACTGATTTGTCGCGCAGCGGCAAATCAGCATTGACCTATTTCTTCCAGATATGCCAGTTCTTCCTCGCGGTCGAATTTCGACTGCGCTTTCATTTTGGCGCGCAGCTCTTTTCTGTTTCTGCCGATGATACCGTTCTTTTTAAACGCGACGATAAACATGCCGAGAACGCCGCCGACCGCGCCGCAGATCAGATCGCCCATCGTGTCGACAAGTCCGGCCTCCGACAGCAGCGACGAACGCTGCAGCGTGTAGCCGTAGACGCGATCCATTGTGAATTCGTAGAATTCCCAGGCGACGGTGATGCCGACGGAAAACCATACCGCGAACAACGCGGCGAGGGCGGGCTTCAGGTGGTGTTTTTTGCCCTGGATCGCCGTTGCGAGATCATAGGCGAACCATGCCGCGAGAAAACCCGCAAAGGTATGCTCTATGATATCCATATAGGAAAAATTCGTATGGTCGTTGAGATAGGGGCCGATGATGCAGCCCACGATCAGAAAACAGTTCAGCAGCGTCTGCGAGAAATAATCGACGCGGGTGATGAACGACTTTCCGCCGAGCAGCTGGAACAGATCCCACAGATGCGAAAACGCGACCGAGAAGCAGCCCATCAAGAATCCCGTCGTATAGCCCGTGAGCAGGCAGTAGACGCCGTAACCGATCAGAACGCACCGGATCACGATCCACAGAACGAACTGCGCTTTCGGGATCGGGTAAATTTCATTGAGTTGTTTTTTCATAGGAAAACTCCGATTTATCATAATCCTGAATATTTTATCATATATAGGTATGATTTGTAAATATCTAATCCGAAATTCTCCGTCTTTCCGAAGAACACCCCTTGCCTTTTCCCGCCGTCGGTGCTACAATAATGTCGGCAATGTACGCATTATGCAGAAGGAGCGAACGACATGAAGCGTTTTCTGATCCCCGACGGCGGGAAATTCTATAAGGCGAATCTGCACAGCCATTCCACGGTCTCCGACGGGACGCTGACCCCTGCGCAGATGAAGGAACAGTACAGACAGCACGGGTATTCCGTGCTCGCCTGCACCGACCACGAGCTGATGGTGCCGCATCACGATCTGACGGACGACGGGTTCGTGATGATCACGGGCTTCGAGCTCGGCTTTGACGAGGGCTGGCGCAAGGATTTTCTGCAGGCGAAGGTCTGCGATCTGTGTCTTCTGGCGATCGATCCCGACAATGAGATCCAGCCCTGCTATCACAGAACGAAATATCTCTCCGACGCGAAGCGCTCATGGGTGAAATTCGATGAAAACGAGCCGGATTTCGAGCGGGAGTACAATGCCGACTGCATCAACGAGGCGATCCGTATCTGCCGCGAAAAGGGCTTCTTCGTGACCTACAACCACCCGCACTGGTCGCTGGAGCGTTATGAGACCTACACGAAATACAAGGGCATGAACGCGATGGAGATCTGCAATTTCAGCAGTCTGATCGACGGCTATAACGAGTATAACGGCGAGATCTACGATGATCTGCTGCACCAGAACAAGCGGATCTTCGTGCTCGGCACCGACGACAACCATAACCGTCGGGATCCTGCCTGCCGTATGTGGGATTCCTTCGGCGCGTTTACGATGATCAAGGCGGATAAGCTTGAATACCGCTGCATTACAGACGCGCTTGTCAGGGGCAATTTCTACGCCTCGCAGGGACCGGAGATTTACGGCCTGTGGCTTGAGGACGACGTGGTGCACATCGACTGCTCGCCCGCGGATAAGATTTTCTGCACCACCGCGCAGCGTCGCTGCATGTCCCGTTACGGCGAGGGCGGCGCCGAGATCACGCACGCTTCATTCGAGCTCAAGCCCGAGGACGTGTATTTCCGTCTTACGGTCACCGACCGCAGCGGTCTGCACGCGGATACCAACGCGTATTTTTACGACGAGGTGTTCGCGGAGTAGTCGTCAGTCCCGAGACCGGATCACGATTTCACGACTTCACGATCTCATGATATAACGACCGCAAAAAACGCGGGGAGCGTCCGGACGGGCTCCCCGCGTTTCTTCTGCGGTTTTTTATTTTATCCGCGTATTTTCTGATCCATACAACGCCGCGCTGTCCTCGGCTTTCATAATCGCAGTATTTGCAGAATTCGCAGTGATTCCGCCCCTGTGCGAGCTGCCGCCGGATGTCCTGCAGACGGGGAGAATTGAACAGATCGAAAACGTCGTTCTCCGTTACGCTGCCGAATTCGACGAGCCGCCGCGTCTCGTTGCAGCAAAGTCCCATTACGCCGTCGGCGAAGATATAGGATTCCTCAAAGGGGACAAGACAAAGCGAACGGTAGATCCGGGAGCTGTTCTTTTTATTCGGCGCTTCGCCGCCCCGGTTCGTCAGAAGCTGACGGACGTAACGGTATTTGACGATGACCTCCATATCGCCGTAGCGCTCCCGATGGGCGCGGTAATGCGCGATCGCCCGCTTCGAGCCCTCGTTGAGGGTATAGTTCTCGCCGTAATTGTTGATCAGCAGAAGATCGAGCTTGCCTGCGATCCTGTCCAGGATCGCGTCGGTCAGAAGCGTTCCGTTCGTGAAGATCTCGAGCCTTGCCAGGGGAAGCTTTCCCCGGGCGTAGTCGATCCTGTCGCAGAGCGTCTTGTCAAGGAACGGTTCGTTGTTTCCGTTGAAGAAGAAAATGCCGTTATAATCCCGCGCGGCGAGATCGGAAACGATCTTGCAGAAGACCTCTTCCGTCATGATCTGCGTCGGCCGTCTGTCGGTGCGGCGGTTGTTCGGGCAAAAAAAGCAGACGCCGTTGCATTTGTTGATCGTCTCGACCTCCACGCACATCAGGGGAGCGCTGCCTTCGGCGAGGCAGCGATCGATATACCCGCGTTTGCCCCGCGCCGAAACGAGACGGATATAACGCAGATACAGCTTCGAAGTCAGGCGCGGAAAATGCTTTTCCGCAAAGAAGCCCGCTCTGCCGCCGAAGGACACGATCTTCAGATTCCCGAATTTCTTTGTCATAAGATCTTTTCCCCGAAAAGAAGGAGTGTTCACCTGAAAAATAATAGTTTACCCCGCGAATAAAGTCAATACGAAAAAAAAGATTCTGTTTTCCGTTTCCGCGGGCGTTTCTTGACGAACGGTCATTTATATGATAAAATCAATACGGCGCCGCGGGCCCGGCAGGGCGGCGCCGAAGGGAATGAAACGCCGTGTTGCAGCGGCAGGATATCGGGAGACGGAACATGAAGAGCAGGACGCTTCAGAACAGGTTTTCAAAAACGGATCTCGCGGCGGCGGTCACGTTTGTCGCGCTTGCCGTTTTTCTGGTTTTTTCCGCTTATTTTTCGGATATGGTCCCCGACGAAGCTTATTATTACACCCTGCCGCAGCGGTTCCTGCAGGGCGACGGGATGTTTGCGCAGGAATGGGAAATGTCGCAGATCCACGCCGTTTTTTTGTTTTTACCTTACCTGCTTTATACCCGGATCGCCGGCGGGACCGACGGCATCATACTGTTCATGCGGTATCTTTTTATCTTCGCGGATCTTGCGCTGTACTGCTGGTTTTACCGCAAGCTGAGAGAATACGGCGCCGCCGCCGTCGCGGCTTCGGCGCTTTTCTGCGCCGATCAGTTTTTCGGCATTCTGGCGCTGAATTATTATAATATGGCGCTGACGGAGATCGTCATTTTTATATTGATGCTGTTCTTCAGCAAAAAAGAGCTGTCGGCTCCGAGGCTTTTCGTCGCGGGGATCGTGCTCTCCTGCGCGGTATTGAATCAGATCAGTCTTGCGATCCTTTATATATTATATACTGTTTTTGTGATGATCCGTCTTTCGGATAAAAAAGACCGCTTATCCCGTTTCAGCTCTGTGCTTGCCTTCAGAAACTGGCTGTGGATCACCGCGGGCGTCGCGGTCTGCGCGGCGGCGTTTCTGATTTATCTTCAGGCGACCGTCGGTCTCGCGCAGATCATGAAGACACTTCCGGATATGTTTATCAACGGAGAATATGAAATGAAATGGTACGGCAACAGCGAATGGAAAACAAAATTCGGGCGCGTCGCGTCGGTCTTCGGCGTTCTTCTGATGATCCTTCTGCCGTTGTTCGCTCTTGTTTGCGCGATATTGATGAGAAAGCGGAAAAGCGCTCGTCTCAGAGCAGGTCTTGCCTATGCTTCGTTTGCGCTGTATCTGTTGTTCTTCATCCGCGCGTCTTTCGGCCTTGCCGAAAGCTTTTCGGAGCCGATGCCCTATTCGTTTTTTATCTGTTTTTATATTACCGCGGCGATCCCGGTTTACGTCTTCGGTTTTATCTTTTATCTTCTCTGTGATCACAGGGATAAGAAAATGCTTGTTTTCTGGATCGCCGCGCTCTGTGCGTCGGCGTGCGTGGATTACATCTCATACACGACAATTGCCTACGGCGCGAGGCTCGCTTATTTCTTTACGGTTTACTATCAGTTTGAATTGATCCGCGAGCTGCGCGGTATGTCAGAGAACGGTCGGGAGCCGCGCACGCTTTGCAAGAGTCTGCCGCGCGCGGTCGCCGTCCTGCTGCTGATTTGTCAGGCGGCGAATATATCGTTCCAGCGCGATTATGTCTTTATCAACAACAAAGCGTATCCGGACGCGTCCGTAGATCGCATTGAGACCGGACCGCTTCGGGGCACATATAATAACGCGGCATATGTCGACGGCTGCTACGCGATCCTTGCCGATCTTGACCGGTATAAAAGCGTGAACGGAGGAAAAGCGTATATCCCCGCCCTTTTGCCTTATACCTATCTGTATCTCGATCAGGAGATCTGCGCGAACACCGCCTATTTTGTCGCCGAGGATTTTCCGGAGCAGATCTGCCGTTATTGGGGGCGGAACCCCTCGAAACGGCCGACGTATATCTATATTCCGTATAACGCGATGTTCAGCGAGTATGACCGGACGGTCTCAGCGCTGAAACAGGTCTGCGAATGCGTCCTGACCGAAGGCAGCGGCGGCGCGATCGCACAGATCATAAAATGGAACGAAGGATGAAGCATATGAACGCGAACACCACCGACGTGGGATCGGGAAAAAGACGGATCGTAAAAAAAACGGATATCGCAGCGCTGCTTATTTTTGCGGCGCTGATCGCCCTTCTTGCGCTGTCGGCGGTCTGTTCCTGGTGCGGCGACGACGAGCTGCTGTATAACGTCACCTGCAAGCGTTTCGGCAGCGGCGACCGTCCTCTCGTGGATGACTGGCCGCTGCAGCAGCTTTCCGTGCTGTTCAGCGTGCTTCCTTACCGGATCTTTTATTTGCTGAACGGAGGCAGCGAAGGAATGGTGTTTTTCCTGCGCTGCTGCTTTATCGCCGCGGACGCGGCAATGTATTGGTTCTTTTATCTTTCCCTGCGGAAAACCTGCCCCGGCACGGGGATGCTCGCCGCCGGTCTGTTCTGCGCGAGCCCGGTGCTGGAGCTCCTTTTTCTGAATTATTATAATCTCGGTCTGATGTTCGCGGCGGTCTTCTGCTTTGTGCTCTTCCGGGAAGATGACCTGCCGCCGTCCCGCGTCCGGCTGATCGTTTCCGGCGTCGTGTTTTTCTGCGCCGCGCTCTGTCAGCCCGCATACGCCGCGATCTATGTCGTTTTTCTTGTGATGATGCTGCGGAATACGGCGGGCGGCGGCAGGGCACGGCGGACAGCGTCCTCCGGTTGTGTTACCGACGACAGGAAAGCCTTCCTGCTGTTTTCCGTCGGCGTCGCCGCCGCCGCTGCGGCTCTGGCCCTGTACCTCGCTGTTTTCAGCGGCGTCGGCAATATACTCGCGAACCTGCCCGGGATGATGATGGACAGCGAGCACACCAGCTTTGCCGGTCTGATCCAACGGATCCGGGAAAAGCTTTTGGATATTTTCAGCGCCTATTCCGTCCCCGGAACGCTTTTGCTGCTGCTTTTCACCGCGGCCTGCGCGATTTACGGATGGAATGAAAAGCAGCGGGCGAAAAGGCCGCAGATCCCGAATAAAAAAACGGCGAAGCGTTCCCGCCCGGCGGAGAAAGCTTCGGAATCGGCGATGAAATATCTTCTGTTCTGCGGTATCCTGCTGACGCTTCTGATCTGCTGGGTGATCGCGGTCCGCCGCAGCTGGTCCGGCGACGGAACGGCGCAGATCTTCAGAAGATGCACCGGCGTCCCGATCATTCTGTATGCCGTCGGCGTCTGCCTGCTTTCCGGCGGCGGGAACCGCCGGATGCGTTCTCTTGTGCTTCTTGCGGCGGGCTTCTCACTTGCCGCGGATCTGACGAGCGCGTCCGTGAGCGGGTTCGGCGGCTCCCTCGCGCTGTTCCCCGCCGTGTTCTATACAAAACATCTGATCGACGCCTGCAGAGCGAAACAGCTCTGCGGGCGGGACAGGAGCAGGAACATCTCCGACGCAAAAAAGAAGCTCCTCGTCGCGACGGCGTCCTGCGCCGCGGCGCTGCTTCTTCTGCTGCACGGTGCGCTCTGTTCCTACCGTCTGTTGAGTTACCGGATCTTTCTGCGGCAGACCGCTCAGGTCTGTGAGAACGTCGAAACGGGACCGATGAAGCACATCACGGCTTCGTCCGATATCCGCAGCTATTACGACGGGGTGAACGGGGACCTGGATCTGATCGCGGCGAAGAGCAGCGAGCCGTTTTTCTCCGGTTCGTTTTTCTCCTACGCTTATCTGTATCTGGATCTTCCGGTCGGCGCGCCTTACGGTTTTAATATCCCCGATCAGAGGATCGCCGCGAACGTGAAGTACTGGCAGCTGCATCCGGACAGGGTGCCGGAATATATCTACGTGATCGATTATCCCACGGATCCTACCTTTCAGATGGATTACGTCGAGCCGGACAGGATCATTGAGATTCTTCGTCCCTGGTTTGATTTCACCGTCGAAAAGGGATCGAAGGGAACGATCCTGCACGTTACGGAATGGCGCGGTCAGGACGCGTCCTGACGCGTCCTGACCGAAAAAGGTGACGTTATTGTTTTTTCTGAAGCGTTTCTCTCAGCCGCAGCGCGGCGGGCTTCAGCGTTTTCTGGATCAGCGGCGCGATTTTATCGCTCAAAAAAGAATCCCGGATCAGCCAGTCCTCTTTTTTCGCTCTCTCCGGCCCGACGTGTCCCTCCCACTTCACGGGGATCAGTCCCGTGCCGCAGTATCTGCAGAATTCATGCGGGTGCGAAAACGCCTCGATGATCTGCCATCCGTCCAGTGACGGGTCGGTCAGCGCGAACCGATCCGTCTGCGGGTAATGTTCGCCGTAAAACGCGTTGAAACGGTCGATACACATCGCGCTTGTGCAGGGGGCAAGCCAGCCGTCCTCAATGATATGGCAGTTTGAAAAAATGCAGTTCCGAAACGCTTCCCGCGGATCGGCATTCGGTTTTTCCCGCAGGAGCTTAAAGAATACTCGTATCGGTACGCCGAAGGATACCCGAAGTCCTGCCGCCGATACGGTCTTTTTAATTTCCTCTTTTTTCGCTCTTGTCGGCGGATATTCGGAGATATCGAAGCTTGCCCCGCAGTCGCGCAGACGACCGAGCGTTTCCGGTTTTACCGTTGGCAGCAGGAGTCCGTTTGATGCGATCCGCAGGTCGCAGTCAGGGAATATCTCTCTGCAGAGCGCGGCGTAATCCGCTGTTTCCGGGTTGATCAGGGGTTCCCCGCCCATCAGGCGGATCTTTGTTATACCCCAGAATAATTCTTTCAGCCTTCTCAGATCCTTTTCGAACTGCGCAAGCTCGTAAAATCCGGTTTTCTGCCGCAGGTTGGAATAGTTCGTGCATGCGCGGCAGTTGAGATTGCAGACGTGACAGATCTCCGCTTCCAGATAATCAAGACGGGGCTTTGAAATATCGATCGGCAAAGGGCGTTCCGGCAGGGATCCGGAATCGGTGGGATAAACAAAGACTCCGGCAAAGGTCAGACCGCGGCACAGGGCGGTGAGCCGCTGCAGATCGTCGTTTGCGACGGCGTAGACGATTTTCTGCCGTTCCCGGTGCAGAAATACCGACCGGTCCGGATGCGCGCGCAGCTTTTGTTTTTCGCAGTCGGGATAAAGACGAAGAAGCGGCGCGAGTCCGGCTTCATCCTTATAAAAAATACAAGTGTCTCGCATGATACATTTCACCTATGTTTATCGGTCATCGGACCGTGTCTTCGTCGAACGCGGGCAGATCCCATTCCGTGACGCGCAGAAGGATCCCCGATTCCAGCACGGCCGTTTCAAATCTGCAGACGGTTTCCATCAGCGCGACGCTCTCCCCGGCGGCAGCCTTCGCCTCTTCGTCCACGGCGCCGTCGTCGCCGACGAACGGCGCGAAGATCTGTTCCGGCCGCTGCCGGGGATGTGTGTACCAATAGCGGAACAGACGCTCGGGCTTGTCTTCTGCGACGTAATAGGACGTATAGGTCCCGCAGGGCAGATCGCAGTACAGATAGATATAGGGGAGCTGCGCCGTCACGTAGAGCGGCCCGTCTGCGCCCGATCTGATCACGTCGAGATCTCTGTGCAGCGCTTCATGGTTCTGAATAAAGCTTTCGGATCTGACAAGGCCTTTATATGGTCCGTCTGTCATTGCGCAAAAAGTCTGTTTCGATAGATCCCTCCGGTTCAGAAAACCGATATATCCCGTCTGGAGCAAAACAAAACCCGTCTCACCGACGAGAATCAGCACCGCAAGTGCCAGAGAAGCAGCTTTCATCGGATCGGGCTTTGTCCATCTGCTTCCGGTTTGTCGCTCCGCATTCGGGGCGGACAGCTCCGAGAGCAGAACGTACGTATAATGTCCGGCAGGAAAAACAGCAAGTCTGCCGCCGAAAAGCACAGTCGCGTTCGAAACGGCGTCAACCGCGGGCGAGCAAAGCCATGCGGCGGCCAGGAACGCGGTCATCGCGCCGTGGCGCTTTTTGCATAAAAGACAAACGACCGTAGCAAAAAACAGGATCGGGACGCTGCTTCCGCACATGATACAGCAGGTAAATCTCCAGAGAAAGCTTTCTTCGCCGCTGTCGGAAACCGCCCGGAGGAAATCCGAATAAGAGTTTTTGAGCAAAAGTGAGATATAGCAGAAGAGAACGATCACTGCTGCAGAAAGAAAAACGGACAGTCTGATCTTTCGGGAGACGTTCCCGTGCTTTTGTCTGAAATAGATCGCGGTTGCAACGGTTAGGATCGCCGCCATTGCCGCCGGCGCCGCCGCGCCGTAAGCCGAAACGGCGGTGTCAAGCTTATTTACGGTGGTAAAGAAGCCGCCGGAGAACGTTACGTTATAGTCGCCGGTGGAGGTCAGCCCGGGGATATTGTCAAATATATTCTTCCATCCGCTTGTAAGCGACAGGAACACAAAGAAGATCGCGGCGCAGACGGCGGCTCCGGCAGTGAAAAAGAGAAAGCTTTTTCTGTTGATAAAACCCGCAGTCTCCCGCATCGCCTGTTTCCCGCGGCGGGCGAGTTCCCGGATCAGCGCGACGAGGCCGTAAACAGCCCATACCGCGATCAGCCCCGGCTGGTTCAGTACGGCGCAGGCAAAGAGAAAACCGGCGAAGGCCGTCCGGGCCGCCGTTCCCCTGCCGGGTCTGTTTTCGGGGAGGAACAGCAGCATACATACGATCGCAAGCGCCTGATGACACATACTGTAATAATTGAGACAAAGCAGCCCCAGATACTGATCCGCGCAGAAGATCGCCGCGGGGATCAGCCCGAAAAACTTCCGATCGCGCAGCTTCATGTAGTAAAAAACGAAAAGAACCAGATCAACACAGCAGAACAGCAGCCGCATATAAAGCACGACGCCCTCGCTGCTTCCCGTCAGACGCGTAAACAGCCAATACGGCAGGATCAGAAAAACGGACGAAAGCTGCGATACCTCGTATTCGTCGACGAGCAGTCGGTCGCCTTTCAGCAGCCTTTGCGGGATGGTCAGATAAAAATCCTCATCCCCCAGGTGGAATTCGGCGTGCAACGCGGTATAGAAAAGAAACGCGGCGAGAAAAAGAAAGCAGACTCCCGCGGCGATATCCGTTTTTAAAAAACGGAGCGCCCGATCTTTCTGCGGTTCGGATCTGGACATATCTGATCTTTTTCGCCTCCTTCTTTTCCGTAAAACTTATATGCAAGCGTTTTTCGCGTCCTTCCGGACGTATCACGGAGCTCTTTTTTTCCGTATCGCCGCACGCAGCCGGATCGCGGCGGGCTTGAGGGTTCTCTGTATCGCGGGGGCGAGGGTCCTGCCGAGTGCCGTGTCGCGGATCAGCCAGTCCTCTTTTTTTGCTTCTTTGCCGGAAACGTGCCCTTTCCAGCGATAGGGGATCGCGCCGCGGCCGCAGCATCTGCAGAATTCGTGGGGCTTTGAGAACGCCTCGATGATCCTCCATCCGTCGAGCGTCGGATCGGAAAGGTCGAACAGATCGTTCTCCGGGTAATCCGTCCCGAAAGTCTTATTGAAGCGGGAGATGCAGTAAGCGTAGGAACAGGGCGCAAGCCTGCCGTCGTTCATCATGTGACAGTGTGTGAAAATGCAGTTGCGGAACGCGGGCGCGGGATCCTCTGCGGGGGTCTCGAGGATCGTGCGGAAGAAATAATTCATCGGGATGCCGAAGTTGCAGCCGATCCCCGCCGCGTCCGCGGCGGTTTCGATCTCTTTTCTCTTCGCCCTCGTCGGCGGATAATTCGAGATATCGATGCTGCATCCGCAGTCCCGAAGACGCGTCAGGATCCCTTGATCTATCGTCGGCAGAAGTATCCCGTTCGAGACGATCCGCAGGTCGCAGTCGGGGAAAATTTCGCGGCATTTTTCCGCATAATCCGCGATATTCGGGTTCAGAAACGGCTCGCCGCCCATCAGGCGGATCTTCGCGATCCCCCAGAAAAGCTCCTTCATCCGAAGGAGATCTTTTTCAAAAACCGCAAAATCGTAGACGCCCGTTTCGGCGCGCAGATTCGAAAAATCGCAGCAGCCCTTGCAGTTCAGGTTGCAGACGTGACAGATCTCGGTCTCCATATAATCGAGGCGCGGCTTTGAAAGATCGATCGCGATCGGCTCTGCGGGCGCGAACCCGTTATTATACGGGTAGACCGCCGCGGACGCGAACCGGAGATCCTTCGCGGCGGCGGCGATCGCCTGCAGATCGTCATTCGGCGCGGCGAAAATGACGCGCTGATCCTCCCGGCCGGACAGCACTGCGCCGTCCGGCGCGCCGTGAAGCCGAACGGTCTCACAGCCCGGATAACGCGCCCGCAGAGGCGCCGTTTTGTTTTCATCTGTATAAAAAATGCAGACGTGATCCATGGCGTTTTTCCTTTTTGTGCTTTTCGTGTATTATTTGCGCCCGCCGAGCTTCAGGATATATCCGGCGCTGCCGCGCGTCGCCTCGTATTCGAACACAGAGGCAAACCAGGCGAGCTTTTCTTTCGTTGCGGCCTCGTCGTTGCCATGGTAATTATCGCAGTTGAACGACGGGATATAGATGTATTCCGGCGTCGCTTCCGGGTGCTTTTCCCAGTAGCGCAGAAGCCGGTCGCGGCTGTCCGCTTCGACGTAGCTTGTGCTGTACGTCCCGTAGGGCAGCTCCGCGTATAAATAGAACCACGGGCAGAAATCGGCGACATAAAACGGTTTTTCGGTATCTTTCCCGATCGCGTCGAGATCGTCCATCGCGTTTTCACACATGCTTTTCAGCTGCGGGGAGGTGCGCAGGCCTTTCAGCGGGCCGCGCTCGACCGTTTGCGTCAGATCGTCGCTCGTCAGCCGGAAATTGAAGCTTTCCAGCGTGGGACGCGTGCGCGTCAGATAGCCGCTGTAGATCTCGGACGAAGCGAGCGTCAGCAGGATCGCCGCCGCGCAGAGAAGGGGCAGCAGCGCCGGGGCTGCGGAAGTTTTTTTTGCGATGGTTTTCGTTTTCGAAGCGTCGGGCGCGCCGGCATTCTGCCGCAGCTCTCCGATCAGCGCGCCGATCATCAGCATGGCCGGAACGTCCGCGACGACGCACGCGCCCCCGAAAGAAATGTTCGACGGCAGATCCGTACAGACCGAATTCGCGCATCCGAACAGGAAAAACGCGAGGAGCCGGGGGTTCTTTTTTTCCGTCAGCAGATAGGCCGCGAGCCCCGGCGCGCAGAACAGCAGCGGCCGATAAATGATCTCGCCGAGGTGATTGAGTTCGACGGAGCGGACGTGGAAAACGACGACGGTGAAAACAAGAAGCGCGCAGCCCGCGGAGAGATAAACGGCGCGGTATTTCGGCAGATATTTTTTGACCAGAGGAGCGCCGATGAGATACAAAGCGTTCAGGACAAGCGACGGGACGCCGAACAGCCGGAAGAAGCGCAGGAATTTTTCCCACTTGATCTTCTCAAGAAAACTCATCCCGTCGGAGGAGAAGGTCTTATCCCGCAGAAGTTCGGGGATCGCTTCGATCACGGGTTTTACGCCGCCGGAGACAAACAGCACGCAAAGATAGATCGCCGCGCACAGGGCGACGCCCGCGGTGACGAGCAGCCACGAACGGCCGTCCGTCAGGCCGCCGAGCGATGCAAACGGTTTTTTATTCCGCTTTCCGAGGAGCGCGGCGAGCAGCGCGAGCAGCGAAAACACGAGCCATATGGCCGCCGACGCGGGCGCGCAGATCACAGCGCAGGCGAAGGCGAAGCCTGCGGCGACGTATGCGGCGGGTTTCGGCGCGTCGGGCACGAACAGCAAAAGGCCCGCAAGCAGCGCCGCGGCGGGCGCGATGTTATAATAACTGAGCGTCATCATCCCGCTGGGCAGAAAACCGGTGAATATCACCGCGCCGGCCAGTCCCCAGAATCGTTTTTTGCGAAGAATGAGGTAGATCGCAGCGAACAGCAGCATCCTGACGGCGATAAAGAAATACCGCAGAAAGAGAATGCAGCCTTCCGTACCGCCCGCCGCGGCGTAAAACAGACGGAAGGGCAGATATTGAAATACAAACGAAAACTGCGTCATGCTCCATTCGTTGACGACGGGCGCGTCGCCGAACAGCAGACGGTGGCAGAAGGTATAATACGCGCTCTCGTCCGCGTTCTGAACGCCGAATTTCGCGCTTGAAACAAACAGCAGCGCGAACAGGACGAATATCGTCCCCGCGGCGATATCGCAGGCGATCTGCTGCGTCCGTTCCAGTCCGCGCAGGGAGCCGACGTCTGTGTTTTGTTTTTTCATTGCGATCCCCCCTGTTCTGCCGGCGTCAGTTATACCATTCGAGCACACGGATGATATAGCCGTTCTCTCCCCGTTTTATTTCACATTCGCACAGCCTCTGAAGCTTTTCTATCGTCCGGAGCTGAAAATTTATATCGTTTTCGACGTCGGAAACGTAAATGATCTGCGGGCGTTTTTCGGGACGGATCTCCCAGAAGTCCAGCACGCGCCGGTCAAGATCGTCCTCGTGAAACATCGGCGCATAGGAGCCTACCGGCAGATCCGCCGCAAGATAACAGTAGGATCTTTCCAGCGCCACGTACAGGCTGCCGGTGCAGATCTCGCGGATCGTTTCGGCGTCGGTCTTGATCCGTTCCTTTTTTTGGACGTACGTTTCCGGCTCATAAATGCCCTTCCCGGGCCCCGTCGTGCATTCGACGATCGCGGAATCCGAATGACCGTCCCTTACAAGGGAGATCGTCAGCTGCAGCGTAAGAGCGGCGATTTCGCAGACGGCTGCCGCGCAGACGGCTGCCGCGCAGACGCGCATGACCGCTTTACCGCCGGAGAATCCGTTCCGCCCGGCGCGCGTCTTTTCTTTCGTTTCTTCGTGGGAAAACAGCTCCTCGCGCGTGCGGGAAAGGAAGCTTGCCGCGCAGAACACCGCGGGGAAATAGGCGAGGCTGCCGTTTGCGAGCAGGGTAAAATTCGAGCTCAGATCCATCGGCATTGAAAACAGCAGCGCCGCGATCAGAGCTGCCGCGTCGCGCGGATCTTTTTCTCTGCACAGGAAGAAGCACGTCGCAGCAAAGAAGAAGACGGGAAACGCGGCGCCTCGCAGCAGCGCCTCCAGACCGTTGAACGGATCTATGTGCGCAAACATATAGATATACGCCGAAACCGTCGATGCGCAGGCAATCAGAAATACGCAGAGTCTTCCTGTGGCGCTGTCCGTCTTTTTTCGGAACAGTATGCCGACGACGGCTGCAGCCGCCGTCGAGGCCGGCAGAAGGACGCAGTGTATCACGCCGAATTTTTCAACAAGATATTCGAATTTCCGATGCAGCTGCTCCGTCAGGGTCGCGTCGTAGGGATTCAGCCGGAACATCGCCGGGATGAATGAAATCACATTGCCGATCCCCGTCGTCACGGCGAGATACAGCAGTACCGCCGCGGCGACAGAGGCGACGCCGAGAGTGATAAAAAGCCAGCTTTGAATATCGAAAACCGAGCGGACTTCGGGCTGTTCCGTGCGCTTCCTGCGGATGGGCAGCCGTACAAACACGAACATCGTGTAAATACAATAGATCGCGGCGGCGACCGGTTCGCAGGCAACGGCGAGCGCGTACAGAATACCGGAAATGACCAGCGCTTTCCGTGTGAGCTCCTTTTTTCGATAAAACAGTATCGTGATAAGAACGGCAACGCAAAGCAGGCAGACGTTATAGTAATTCAGCGAGAGAACGCCCGCCAGCGGATGCAGGCAGAACAGCGCGGCTGCGATCACGCCGGGGATCCCTTTCTCCCGAAACCGTGATACGCAGAACCAATAGACGCCCAGATCGGCTGCGATATACATTAAGCGCATAAACAGGATCAGACCGTCCGTGCTGCCGACGATCGAGACGTAAAGCTGACAGGGAACGGACAGAAACAGCATCGTCAGCTGCGTAAAGCCGATGTCGTCGAAAAACACCTTATCGCCGTTTGCGAACCGGCGCGCATCGGCATAGTAATAACACTCGTCTTCCGAGATCCATCCCATGATCGCGGATAAGATCAGAAGACCGGCCAGAAACAGAAAAACGGCAAGCGCAGCGGCGTTTGTTTTTGTTAAAATGCTTTTTTTGATTTCGGTTCGCTGCATCGGTCCGCCTCCCCGGTGAAAATTCGTTTTTTCAGTGAGTCAAGCTGCCGCTCCGGCAACACGGTGAGCGCATTGCGCCGCGATTTTATGTTTTCCAGTTCAGCACACGGATGATATCGCCGGCAGCGCCCTTTTCCAGTTCGTACTCGCACACCTTTCCCAACGCGTCGAGCTCAGCCTGCACGTCCTCGCCGCGCTGCCGCGCCGTGACAAGATAAATGTATTCGGGGCGGTTCTGCGGGCGGTGATGCCAGTAAAACGCTGCGTTGCCGTCGATCCCGCCTGCCTGATACAGAGGGGTCCAGTTTCCGACGGGAAGCCCCGCTCTGAAATAGCAATACGACGTTCCGAGCGCCACGTAGAGCCTGCCGTCGGTCAGACTCCGGATCCGTTCAAGATCCTCATCCTCCGCGCGATCCAGCAATTCATTTTCCGGATATTCGTACAATCCCCTTGCGGGACCCGATGCGGTATGTGTCAGAGGGGAGGCGAGCCTGATATCGATGAATATCGAAAGGTCAAGCTGGGCGACAAGGAATCCGGTCTCGCAGATCAATACCGCGGCAGCTGCGGCAGCCGCGGCGCGAGGCAGAAACACCCCGGAATGGCTGCGGCTCTTCTTGCGATCGTTTTTTCCCTTATTTGCATGTTCGTCCTGTTTCGGCCTGAGATCATCCGCGATCTCGCCGATCAGCGTGCGCGCGCAGATCACTGCGGGAAAATAGGCGAGCGTTCCGTTGGCGAGCAGCGTAAAGTTCGTCGTCAGATCCATCGGCAGGGAGGCGGCGAGGGCAACGATCAGGAAAGCGGTCATTCGCGGATCTCTCTCTCTGCAGAGAAAACAGCACGTCAGCGCGAAGAAGAACGCGATAAACGCGCCTGCGCGCAGGAACGCCTCGAGCCCGTTGTATATATCGGCGTGAACGATGAAAAACAGAAAACTGCTTACGATCACCGCCGCTGTCAGCGCCAGAACCAAAACGCGCTTCTGCGGGGCGATCGGTTTTTTTCTGTCGGCGATCCGGATCGCGGCAGCGGCAGCGGAGCACAGGGGCAGCAGGATCACATTGACAAGACCGAATTTATCCGCGAGATAACCGAGCTTCACCGCTGTCATTTCAAAGAGCGTCGATTGATACGGATTCGTCTGCGACAACAGCGGCAGGGTTTCAAGGACTGAACTGATCCCGGTCGTACAGCAGAGCCATACGAGAAACACGGCTGCGCAGAGGGCGACGGCGGCGCTCATCCACAGCCAGTTCCGCGCGTCCAGAAGAAACTCCCACGCGCCGCTCGTTTTCCCCTTTTTCTTCCGTATTTTATATATGAGTACCGCGAGAGAGAACAGAGCGTATACCGCCGCGCTGACGGGGGTGCAGAGCACCGCGCATGAAAACGTCGCGCCGCACACGAGCAGTTCAATGCGCGAGGGCGGTTTTTTCGCCGTGCAGAGGATCATGCAGATCACCGCAAAGGAGAACAGCGAGATATTGTAGTAATTCAGCGCCAGCACCCCCGCGAAGGGATGCGCGCAGAACAGCGCCGCGGCGAGGATCGCGTATTGTTTTTTCTCCCGCAGGCGGAAATAAAAGAACCAGTAAAGCGCGAGATCGACCGTGATGAACACCCCGCGCATAAACAGGATCAGCCCTTCGACGCCGCCTGTCAGCGCGGTGAACAGCCGGTAGGGCATCGCCAGAAAGATCGACGTGAGCTGGATATACGCCCATTCGTCATAAAACAGGCGGTCGCCGCCCGTCAGCCGCTGCGCGAGCGCATAGTAATAATATTCATCCTCCGATACCCAGGTAAAAAGGGCAGCGGCAAAAAGAATTCCCGCCAGCAGCAGAAAAACAAGCAGCGCCGCGGTGTCCGTTTTCGTGAAGCCGCGTTTCGGGTTTTCCGTTCGGTCGTTCATGACGTTCCCCCTATTTCATACCATTGGGCAATTCTTATGATAACACCGGCTTTTCCCCGCGTGATCACGCAGTCGCCCAGCGAGCGGAAAAAGTCGAGTTTTTCGTTGATCTCATCCTCGTTGCGCGGCTCGGCAGGCCGGTTGTCCGCGACGTAATTCTCCGTCGGAAGATAAATAAATTCCGGTCGGTTTTCCGGGTGCAGCTCCCAATAGCGCAGAGAGCGCGTTTCACTGTCGCTTTCAACGTAAAACGAAGAGTATATACCGATCGGCCGGTCGAGATACAGATACGGATACGGGAACAGGGCGGCGCTGTAGAACGGCCCGTCCCCTTCGCCGATCGCGTCCAGATCCGTGAGCACGTTTTCGTATTGCGAAACAAAAGCGCCGCTTGCCCGGATCCCGCGCAGCGGACCCGACGTAAGAAGGGAATAACCGTTTTCCGGCTCCCCCGCGGAAAGAACGCCGACCCCGGCGGGCGCCGCCGCGCAGACGACGACGCACAGCAGCAGCGCGCAGGTGAGCAGCAGCGATACCGCCGCGGGCAGCCTTGCCGGGAGCTTTTTCCGCCCGCCTGTCTGCCGAAGCTCTTCGATCAGACGCACGGTAAAATATACCGCGGGAATATACGCGATCCGACCGCCGTAAAAAAGAGTCGCGTTGGAGGAATAATCGACGGCGAAGCCGCACATTGCGGACAGGATCCAGAGCGAGAAGATCCGGCGATCCTTGCGGTCACAGAGGATGTAAACGGTCAGCGCGTACATCGTGATCGGATATGTGACGCAATTCAGCATATCGTCGAAGCCGTGAACAATCGCGGCGACGGCGAAGCCCTGCACGGCGATCGTCAGCGCGAGCTTCACCCATTTTCCGGCTCCGGCTTTTTTACAGATCCCGGCTATGGCGGGCAGAACGGCGAGCGCCGCGGCGTTCAGCCCGCCGATCGCGTCGATCAGCATCGCGGGCTTCATGCGGTTCATGATATTCCCCGTCGCAGTCATAACATATTCGCTGTTTTTCAGCAGCTCCGGGAGATTCTCAAGCAGGGTCCGCGCGCCGCTCCGGATGATGACGACCGCAAGCAGCGCGGCGGCGCAGCAAGCCGCCGCGGCGGAGAGCAGAAGCCAGCTTTTTCCGTTCAGAACGAAGTCGTAATTGCCGAACAGAGCGCGGTTTTTCTTTTTCGCGAGCGTCCGGATCAGAACGAATACGCTGTAAAGCGCGTACGCGAGGAGCATGCTCGGCTGCGAGAGCACGGCGAACGCCGTCATGACGCCCGCGAGCGCCGCGTTTCGCGCGGACGGCAGAGTCTCCCCGTCGCGGGGGAGCAGCAGCACGCCTGCCAATACGGCGAACCGCAGCGTCATATTGTAATAATTCAGCGCGAAGATCCCGGCGAACAGATCGGCGCAGAGCAGCGCGGGACCGAGCACGGCGGTCACGGCGGAATATTTTTTCAGCTTTGCGAACAAAAAGATAAAAATACAGAGATCGGCGGCGATAAACGCGCGGCGCATAAACAGCACGAGCCCTTCCGTGCCGCCGGTCGCGGTTCGGAACAGCCAGAGCGGGAGAAGCTGAAAAAGACACGAGGTCTGCGAGAGATGCCACTCGTCCGTAAACATCCGCCCGCCGCGCAGAAGTCCCGTCGCGGTCGCGTAGTAAAAACACTCGTCCTCTCCGACGGGCGCATATCCCGAGCAGAAGAACAGCAGCGCCGCAAGCAGCAGAAAAACCGCCGCGGCGGCTGTTTCCGCCCGACCGAACCGGATCATTCCGCTGTTGCGTTTGCCGTTCAACTCAATACCACTCCGAGATGAAAATGAGATAGCCTTGTACGCCGCGCGTTATTTCGCAGCTGCAGAGCGAGCGGAGAAAAACAAGACGGATATCGTCATTCTCCGATACTTCCTGGTCCTCATAGGGAATATAGATCCGCCCGGGACGTTTTTCCGGATGCAGCTGCCAGTAGAGCGCCTGCCGTTCGCTCGCGTTCGCGTTGATATAGTAAGTCGTAAACGTGCCGATCGGCAGATCGAGATACAGATAATCCTCCGGCTGCATCGCGCCGACGTAGAACGGCCCGTCGTATCCGTCGGTCAGACGGTCCAGATCCGCGAGCGTATGACCGTAATTCTCCGCGTCCGCCTCGCAGACCGAAAGACCGCGGTACGGTCCCTGCCGCAGGACCTCTGCTCCGTCCGCCAGCGACAGCGCGCCGGATTCCGCCTGAAGCGCGATCCTGCCCGAAACGCAGAGCAGGGCGGCGGCTGCGAGGATACACAGGCCGACGAAGAGAGGGGAACGTTTCTTGATCCGCGCGGTCTGCTTCGCGCCCGACCTTTCGCCGTCCTCCCGCAGCAGCTCCCGCAGAAGCTCTCCGGCAAAGCAGGCGGCGGGCAGACAGGCCATACGCGCGCCGTAAAGGATCGTAACGTCCGAAAAATAATCGGTGACGAGGCCGCCGGCGACGGCGCAGAGCAAAAGGGAGCTGAGGCGCACGTCCCGTTTTTCGCAGAGAAAATAACAGCTCAGCGCAAAGGGGAGCAGCGGCGCCGCGCCGTAAAGAAACGCGTTCGCGTCGACCTTTGTGATCGTGCCCGCGATCAACGCCGTCAGCGCCAAAAGGAAAAGGGCGGCGCGGACGTTCTTTTTTTTGCTGCCGAAGCGGGAATACAACGCCGCTGCGACGAGCGAAAAAGCGCTGAGGGCGATACGCAGCGCGCCGTAATGCCCGATGAAGTCGGAAAGCTTTTGCATGAGGCCTGCGTTGCCGAGCAGCGTCATGCCGTGCGCCCGGTCGCCGAAAAGCCCGGCCAGATTTTCGAAAATGCCGCGTATCCCGACGGTGAAGAACAGATAAGCGCAGAACGCGGCTCCCGCGGCGACGGCGCCGATCGACAGGCGCAGCCACGTTTTGCCGTCAAGCGGAAACGCGCTGTTTGAAAAAAGCTCCTTCCCGCGCTCGTTCCCGATCCGGCGGATCAGAACGAAAACGCCGTAGATCAGCCATACCGCGGCAAAGCCCGGCTGGCAGAGCACCGCGCAGGCCAAAAGGAGTCCCTCCGCGATCATTGCGGCGGGGGAACGCCGTTGCCCCGCAAGGGGAAGCGTCAGACAGAAGACGGTGAGAAAATGCGCGAAGAGATTGTAATAATTCAGCGCCGGGATCCCGACAAAGGCGTCCGCGCAGAACAGCGCCGCGCCGAAAATCGCGGCGACGCCGTGCCCGCGCATCGTCCGGCAGTAGAAGACGAACAGCGTCAGCATGACTGCGGAGTACAGAAGCCGCATGAACAGCAGAACGCCTTCCGTCCCGCCCGCCGCAGCTGTGTATATCCGGTACGGCAGCAGCAGAAAAACGGAGGAAAACTGCGAAAGGTGCCATTCATCAGCCAGCATTCTGTCGCCCTGCAGCAGCCGCAGCGGGATCGTGTAGTAAAACGCTTCGTCGGAGATCGGCTGCAGCGTAAACGCGCTGAGGATCAGTATTCCCGCAAGAACGAGAAAGACCGCGGCGGCGGCAATACGCCGCGCCCGGTTCCTGTCTGACGTGAACGCTTTCATAATTTCCCTCCGTTTTTGCGGCTCCCGGCGCTGCCGCCGGGGACGATTTTCGACGGATCAGTCAGCGTCGGCCGATTTCAGCCCGTCGACGCGCAGAAAATACCCCTGCCTGCCCTTGGTGATCTCCGTGTTGAAGCGCTTGCGGAAGAACTCGACTTTTTCACCGATCGTCTGTTCCTCCGCCGTCTCTTCGGTAAAATATGTGCGGCAGTCATACAGCGGGATATATATATACGCGGGATTCTTTTCGGGGAACGTTTCCCAATATCTGAGCTGTCTGTCCCGGCTGTCCCTGTCGACGTAGCTGGCGCTGCAGGCGCTGTAAGGAAGCTGCGCGTAAATATAGAACCAGGGACAGAATCCCGCGATATACAGCGGACCGTCGGTACTGCTTTTTATCAGATCCAGATCTTCCAGAGAGCCGTCGACCAGTTCTTTAATGAAACGCACCGTGACGACGCCTTTGAGCGGACCGCGATCGATCGTCTCGTCCAGATTTTTGTGAGGTACCCGGTAAATGATCTGTTCGATCGCGTGTACCCGAACGGAAACGGCGTCGTAATATATCTCGCCGCCGATCAGCGTCGCCGCGGCGAGGATCGCGCAGACTGCCGCGGGGATCCGTTCCTTTGTGATAATGCCGTTTTGCTTCGCGCGTTTCTTTGCTTTTGTTTCCGGTGCATTTTCCGCCCAGTCGGCGGTCAGCTCGCGAAGAAGGCTTCGCAGCGCGAGCACCGCGGGAACGTCGGCGACGATGCATCCGCCGCCCAGCATGGTCTGCGAGGGAATGTCGATCGCCGCCGAGAGCAGCGCGCCCGCGGAAAGAAACGCGAGGATCCTGCGGTCTTTCTTTTCGGTCAGGATATAGCAGACAAGCCCGAAAACGGCGATCGGGATCGGTTTGAAGAAAAAAAGCCCCAGATTCTGTTCGACCTTTTTGCAGCCGATGAAAAAGGAGACCGTCGCAAAAGCGAATACGGCGCAGCAGACCGCGAAATACTGCGGCCGGTATTTCATGAACCGGCGGCGGATCAGCGGCGCGCCCGCGAGCGTGACAGCCGTGAGGATCACGGCGGGAATGCCGGAATAGGAGAGGAACTGACGGATCTTATCCCATTTGATCAGCTTCAGGGCGCTGTTGCCGCCGGAGGAAAAGGTGCTGTCGGTCAGAAGCTCCGGGATCGAGGAGATCAGCGCGGAGAAGCTGCTGTTTTTCAGCAGAAAAACAAGATATATACCGGCGCAGACGACCGCGCCGAGGGTGATCAGCCCCCAGCTTTTGCCGCCGAGAAGCGCGAAGCGCGCCCCGCCCGGTTCCCCGCGCTTTTTTCTTGCGATCGCGGCGATCGGCACTGCAAGGCAGTACAGCGCGTAATACAGCGCGCACAGCGGCTCCGCGATCACCGCGCAGGCAAAGAGAAAGCCCGAAAGGATGAGCGCGGCGGGATGCGTCGTCCGGCGCGTTGACAGGATCAGAGCGATCAGCAGGACCGCATTCTGCGCGATGTTGTAATAATCGATCGCCGGCGTTCCCGTGGCTGTGAAGCCGGTGTAGACCAGCGCGGCAAGCAAAGACCATATGCCGTACCGGCGAAGCGCGAGATAAATGAGCGCGAAGACGCACATTTTCACCGCGACGTAAACGTACCGCATAAAGAGGATGCAGCCGTCCGTACCGCCCGTGACCGCGATGAACAACCGCAGCGGAAGATATTGAAACGGAAAGGAGAGCGCGGTCATGCTCCATTCGTTGACGACCGGCGCGTCGCCGAGCATCAGGCGGTGCGAGAAGGTGTAATACGTGCTCTCGTCCGCGTTCTGCACGCCGAAGCGGGCAAAGAAAACAAAATATGCGCCGAGAACGAGAAACATCAGCAGCGCGAACAGATCGAATACGGAAAAGCCTTTGTCCTTCCGTTCCTCAAAGATCGCGTTGTACAGATCGTACCGCGGTATTTTCTTTTTTTGCTTTTTTGCCATCTTAAATATCCCAGCTCAACATTTTGATGATATATCCGGCGGCGCCTGTGACGACCTCGGTTTCCCCCCAGCTGCATACGAGTTCTTTGTTCGCCTGCAAATTCGGGTTTTCCTCGTCGCCGAAGGATTCGCTGTCAAAGACATAATACGGAATATAGATATGCGTCGGTCTTTTCTCGGGATAAAGCTCCCAATAGCGCAGAGGACGGATCACCTTATCCTTTTCCACGAAATATGACGTATGGATCCCTTCCCGCAGCCCGGGGTAGAGATACATATACGGATACATGCCCGTGACGTAAAAGACGCCGTTTTCCCGTTGAATCTGCTTCAGATCCGAAAGCACGAGAGAATAATTGAAGTTGAAGCCGTTGTTGTTTCTGATGCCGCGCAGAGGTCCGGCGTCGATCGTTTCGATCTTCGCGCCGAGCGAAGTATGCAGGCGCAGATTCATGTAGGAATGCCCGGCCATGGCAAAAACGTACCAGCAGAGGATCAGGGCAAGAGCAATTCCCGTCAGAGCTTCGGCTGCTTTTTTCACCGAAAGCTTTTTCTTTTCGGGTTTCAGCTCGCGCAGGAGAAGCGAGGTGCAGTGCGCTGCGGGGAGCCATGCAAATCTTCCGCCGTAGAGGAATGTGATATCGGAAAGGTAGTCGACGCAGACGGAGCAGAGGATCCCGATCGTCCAGAATACGGTCATGCGTTTATCCTTCATGCCGCAAAGGATCATGCAGGTCAGCGCGAACGTCACGACGGGAAAATCGATGCATTGGAACGTCAGCTTGAAACAGGTGATGGGGGTGAACCGCAGAACCGATTCCGGCGAGTCGGGGGCTGTAGGCACCATATGAAAGCCGTGGATCATGGCGCGGCCGAAGCACAGAATCAGAACGCAGACGGCGCAGAAAAACAGAATGCGTTTCGTCTTTTGTCCTTTGCCGAGCTTCATCCCGACCGCCGCGGCGACGGGCGTCAGCAGGGAAAGCGCCACGCCCGGGATCCCGAACGCTTCAAGCAGCTTCGGTATTTTCGTGATATTCTGCTCGTTGCCGTACCAGCGCATTCCGTATTCGCTGTCGGTGAGCATTTCGGGGATCATGGCGATGATGTTTTTAAGACCGCTTGTCGCGAGCAGAAAGGTCAGGAACGCCGCCGCGCTGACCGCCACGCCGACGGTCAGAAAAAGCCACGTCCGCCCGTCGAACGCGTACGGAATGGATGCGAGCCGCTGCACGCCTTTCTTTTTGCCCGATTCCCGCACGGCGACGAGAACGGTATGGATCAGATAAATGATCGCGATCAGCGGTTCGCTGACGACAGCGCAGGAGAGCGCGATCCCCGCGCCGACGAGCGCGCCGGGCGACGGCTGTTTCTCCGCAAAAAACAGAACGACCGCGGTAACGGCAAGACATTGAAAACACAGATTGTAATAGTTGAGCGACAGGATCCCGGCGTAAATATCAAAGCACAGCATGGTCGCAGCGAACAGGCCGACCGCTCCTTGGCCGCGCAGCTTTCGGTAAAACCACTGAAACAGAAACAGATCGAACGCGACATAAGCGAACCGCATGAAGAGGATCACGCCGTCCGTGCTTCCGGTCACCGCCGTGAAGACCCGAAAAGGAAGCAGGATGAAAACGGTGAAAAGCTGCATCAGAGACCACTCTTCCACGAGCAGTCTGTCGCCCTGAAAGAAACGCTCCGCGACCGTATAATAATAGGCCTCGTCGGGATATACCGCAGCGTAGCGCGCCGACCAGATCAGAAGCGCGCCGAGCGCGAGAAATACGGCGGCTGCGGCAATATCGATTTTTGTCAGAGCGTATTTTTCGATCAGACCGTGTTTTGTTGTCGGCCGGTGCTTTTGCATGATCTCACCTCACAGGCGTCGTTACGAAGGAACGGATGTTATGCAAGCGTGTAGATATATCCGGCTTCGCCCTCCGTGACGCTGCCGGGGAAGTGCTGCCTGAATTTCTGCAGGCAGTCGTAACTATTGCTGAAAAAGTCGTATTTCGGGAAATATACGATCGGCGAGCGCTTCTCGGGGAAGGTTTCCCAGTAGAGAATGATGCGCCGCGGGAAATCCTCGTCTACAAACAGAGAGGAATAGGAGCCCGCCTGCCGGTCGGCGTAAAGATACAGATACGGAATGTTCGCCGCCGCGAAGAACGGTCCGTCGGTCATTTCCGCGATCGTATCGAGATCGTTGAGATACGCGTCGTACTCGTTCGCGAAGCCCTCCGTCTGACGCAGGCCCTTCAGGGGACCGCGTTCGAGACGGCGGGTAGCGGTCAGGCGCAGACCGCCGGTTTCGGTCGTTCCGTCCAGCGTTCCTTCAAGCTTCAGCGTGTATAGCAGCCGGTCGGAGGGGCTGTCAACAAAGGTATGATCCCGCTGCATGAAGACGAAGGCCGCCGTGCAGACCGCTGCGAGACAGGCGAGCGCCGCGGCGGCGGCGCGCAGAGGCGCGTCGGCTTTGCTTCGCGCGGTTTTCTCCGGTCCCCGCAGCTCCCCGAAAAGTGCGCCGAGGTAGTACAGCCCGGGAAAATAAGAGAGCCGGCTGCCGTAAATGAGCACGATATTCGAAAAATAGTCCACGCCGACGGTGGCGATCGCCGAAAGGATCAGGAACGCGTTCATCCGTTTATCCTGTTTTCGCGTCAGCAGACAGACGCTCAGCGAGGTGAAAAACAGCGGGATGCTGCCGGTGGTATTGTATGAGATAAAGAAAACGTAGGCGACGGGATCCGTGCAGTACCGCGCGGTCAGCCGGGCGAGGGCGACGGCGTGGCATGCGACGAAGGACGCCAGCGTGAGGATCAGGACCGCGCTGCGCACGGTCTTCCCGGCGTTCATTTTGCGGCAGATCAGCGCGGCGACGGCGGTGAGCGGGGAGACGATCAGGTTTACGACGCCGAAAACCTGCGCCGCGTTTTCAAACTTGCGCCACAGCAGCTCGTTGCCGATCGCGGAATACTGATATTCGCTGTCGGAGCGCAGGCCGTCGAGATTCGCCAGCACGTTCTGCACGCCGCTGGTCGCCTGAAACCAGATGAGGAACGCCGCCGCGGTGAGCGCGACGCCGCCGGTCAGCCACAGCCATACGCGGCGGTCGATCACGAAGGAAAACGAGGCGAAAATATCTTTCCCCTTTTTGCGTCCGATCTCCCGGATCAGCACCGCGAGCGTGAACAGCGCGTAAACGAGCGCGAGCCCCGGATCGTTCAGCACGGCGAAGGCGAACAGGATCCCCGCGCCGACCAGCTTCGGGGCGGATATCCGGTCTTTTTTCTCAAGAAACAGGATCATTCCGACCGCGGCGGGAAAGATCAGCCCGATGTTGTAATAATTCAGCGTCAGCATTCCCAGCGGCTGATCCGCGCAAAAGAACAGCGCGGCGAGCACGCCCCAGATCTTTCTGTCGCGCAGTTTCAGATAGAAGTAAATGAAAAACGCGAGGTCGATCGCAACGAACAGCAGGCGCATGAAGAGGATCACGCCCTCGGTCGAGCCCGTGACGGCGACGAACAGCCGGTAGGGCAGGATCAGCAGCACGCCCACGAGCTGCGACATCTGCCATACCTCGAGAAAGAGGCGGTCGCCCTCCGCGAGCCGCTTCGGGATCGTGTAGTAATACGCTTCGTCCGGGATCAGATCCGCATAAAACGCGCCGATCAGGAGCGTCGCGGCCAGCAGAACAAACGCTGCCAGCGCGGCGGCGTCCGTCTTTGTCGGCCTGAATTTTGTTTTATCCGAAAGCATTCTAACGCCCCTTATCCTAATCTGCTCCATGCTTTGATATCGATAATATATCCCGCCTTGCCCTCCGTTACCGTGCTTTCGGTAAAGGTCTGAAAGAACCGGCATTTGAGATCCGCCCATTGCTCGCCGTAAATTTCGTTCATTTCTCTGCCGGAATAATACTCATACTTCGGGATATATACGTATCCGGGCTGCCGCTCGGGATAGTTTCTCCAATAAGCGAGCATCCGTCCCACGCTGTCGTCTTCGACGTACCATGTCGAGTACGTGCCGAAGGGCTTGTCGGCGATCAGATAATAATAAGGCATATTCTCCGCGACATAAAACGGTTTGTCTTCGCCGCCGCGGATGATCCCGAGATCCGCGATCGTATCCTCATAAATGCGCTGGTATTCTTCGGTGGTCCTGATTCCCTTGTAGGGGCCGGAGGTCAGTCGCGCGTCGATCTTTTTGTTTTCAAAACCGCAGCGCGCTTTCTCGCCGGGCGGAAAGCCGGTCGATATGCCGACGGTAAAGCAGTTCCAGAGAAGAAGCGCGGCGCAGAGCGCCGCCGCGGCTGCGTAAAGAAGCTTGCCGGCTTTTCCGTTCGCCGCCGTTTTGTCCCCGCGCGTCTCTTTCCGCAGAACGGAGATAAACAGGATCGCGGGGAAAAACGAAAGGCTCGCGCCGAAATCGACCGTCGCCTCCGAAACGAAGTCCATCGTCACGCAGGTAAAAAGGCTTACCCACCAGAAGGCGAAAACGCGCGGCTGTTTTTCGTTGCAGAGGATATAGCAGACGGGGGTCAGGAACAGGACGTGCAGATTGACCGCAAACAGGAAATAGACGATATCGTCGGTATTGCGGAAGAAATGCGCGGCGGCACATATGCAGGAGAGGATCATGATCAGCGCCGCCGAAGCGAACATCGCGGTCTTTCCGAGTGCCGTATCGCATTTCTTTTTCACGATCGCCGCCGCGGGGATCGCGAGGATCTCGAGGATCAGCAGCGGCGCGCAGTAAAGCTCCGCGAGCTTTTTCGCTTTATAAGGGTTCGCGTGGTTGCCGTAGATATGGATCGCATATTCGCTGTCGCCGAGCAGCTCGGGCAGCACGCGGAAGGTCTCGGCGATCCCGTTCCGGGCGAACAGGAACGCAAGAAAAACGACCGCGCAGACCGCGGCGCCCGCGCTCATCCAAAGCCAGAGCCTGCCGTTCAGAACGAAATCGTATTTCTGCAGAAACGCCGGCCGCGCTTTTTTTACGAAAACGCGGAGAAGCACGAAGAACGAAAACAGCAGATACAGAAACAGAAACGACGGCTGCGAGAGCACCGCGCAGGAGAGCGCCGCTCCGGCGAAGACCATGGCCGGCGCGGAGGGCTCCTTCTGCGGCAGAAAGATCAGAAGACCGATCGTCATCAGAACGTGCAGAGAGATCGTATAGTAATTCAGCGCGCAGATCCCGACGAAAAGATAGGCGCAGAACGCCGCCGCGCCGAGAAGACCGGGCAGACCGAAGCGTTTGAGCCTGAAATAATACAGCCAGAACATGACAAGATCGAACGTGAGATAAACGTATCGCATAAAAAGGATCACGCCGTCCGTCCCGCCGGTCACGGCGGTAAATATACGGTAGGGGATATACTGAAACAGCGCGGTGAACTGACCGAGGTGCCATTCGTCGATCAGGAAACGGTCGCCCCGGGCGAGCCGCTGCGTCACGGAGTAATAGAATCCCTCGTCGATGAAGCCGAAGCCCCTTGACTGCTGCGAAAAAAGCCAGACGAACAGAACGACGCAAAGACCCATCGCGAGCACGTCGAGTCTTTCGATCCTGATTTTACGCAAATCGCGCGTCGTCATGATATATCCCCTTTAAAGTATTATATTTAAAATATTATAGAGAATTCTGTCGGATTTGTCAACGCCGCAGCTGCCGTCGGCGCGCCGTGAGCGGATACGGTCCGCCGCGTCAGCCGTCGAGGTCCGGCAGCCGCCATTCCGTTACGCGGACGATATATCCCGCCAGGCCGCCGGTGATCCTGTATTTGCAGTATTTCAGGATCTCGCGCAGCTCCTCGGGTTGTCTTACCTCGTCGCCGTAAGGGATGTAGATATACTCCGGCAGCTTTTCCGGGTATGTCTGCCAGTATCTGATCTGCTTTGTCAGCACGTCTTCGGGGGTGTAGCAGGCGGAGTATGCCGCGATCGGCAGCTCATGCAGATACAGATAACAGTCCGGCAGCCGTTTCATTACATAGAGCGGACAGGTGCTTTTCAAGCCGATATAGTCGAGATCCGTCCGTTTGTCCTGCCGCGCGCTTTCAATGAAGCGCAGGTTGCGCAAACCTTTGTCCGGACCGTTCTGCGCGGTGACAGCGGCGCCGCCGAGCTTTGCCAGAAACATATAATCCGTCTGTGTGAACAGCAGAAGTCCCGCGTTCAGAAGCAGCAGCGCGGCCATGACGCCTGCAGCGGCACGGAAGACAGGTCTTCGGCGGGGGATGCGATGTTTGTTCTTCCCGTCGTCGGGCTTGTTTCCGTCCGCGTGCGCCGGGATCGTCGCCGCTTCGCCGTCTTCGGCCGGAAGGGCCTCCGGGGTTTCCCGGACGGGCTTCCCCGACGGGGCGCGCAGAAGCTCCCGGAATAATTCGACGCCGAAAAATACCGCGGGGAAATACGCCAGCCGGAACGCGAAGAACAAAGACGTGCTGGAAAGATAATCCGCGGCGGCGGAGCAGAACGCGCCGAGCAGCCAGATCGCGAAGACCCGCGGATCCTTTTTTTCGCACAGGATATAGAATACGAGACTTGAGACGGCGCAGGGGAACGGCAGGACCTGACAGATGTACGGGTCCGAGCCGAATACCGCGAGCAGACACGCCGCGCCCCAGAACAACAGCGTGAGGAAAAACAGAACGCATTTTGCATATCGCGCGTTTTTCTTTTTCACGATCGCCGCGGCGGGGAGCAGCGCGAGCAGCGGCAACGCAGTCTGAAGACCGAACGTCACCAGCAGCCGGTGCAATTTTTCCGGCGTCTCGGCATGTCCGTACCACCGGAAGCCGTATTCGCTGCCCGAGATCGATTCCGGCAGATAACGGAGCGTCTCCTCTACGCCGGAGCTAAGGGCGAGAAAGGCGAAAAGAGCCGCCGCGCAGATCGCCGCTCCGAGCGTCAGCAGCAGCCACGTTCTGCCGTTCAGCGCGAACGCCCATTTCTCGAACGGGCGTTTCCCCGCCTTCCCCAGCGCTTCGCGCAGCAGGACCGTGACGGAATAAAGAAGATATACCGCCGCGAATCCGGGCTCCAGCATCACCCCGACGGCAAACGCGCCCCCGGCGAAAACGATTTTGAACGCGGGTATTTTTCCCTCCGGCAGAAACAGCAGCATCGCCGTGACGGCGAGCATATGCAGAGAAATATTATAATAATTGAATGTGATGATCCCGGCAAAGATATCCGCGCAGAAAAGACCTGCGGCGATCGGGGCGGCGGCTGTTTTTTTGCGAAAACGCAGGCTGAGGAACCAATACAGCGCCAGATCCCAGCCGATGAAAAGAAAGCGGCTGAACAGAACGATCCCGTCGGTGCCGCCGGTCAGGAGAAGAAACAGCTTATCCGGCAGCAGAAGAAACAGGGACGAGAGCTGAACGATATACCATTCGTCGACGATCAGCCGGTCGCCGGCAAAAAACCGCTGCGTTACCGTGTGATAATAAAACTCGTCGAAAATGACCTCTGCATAAAATGCGGACAGGATCAGAAAGCCCGCCAGCAGAAGGAAGACCGCTATGCACAGGGAGTTGAATTTGTATTTTCGGATCATCTGCAGAAAATTTCTCATCGTTTCTTTCCGTTCAGTCCTGTCAAAATCTGTGATCTTTTTCGTTCCGAAGTCCCCGTCTCATATCTCGTCTCTCGAATCTCGTCTCTCGAATCTCGTCTCTCGAATCTCGTCTCTCGAATCTCGTCTCTCGAA
>JAFRPB010000073.1 GCA_017429345.1 Clostridia bacterium
AGGACTCGGGACTCGGGACTCGGGACTCAGGACTCGGGACTCGGGACTCAGGACTCGGGACTCGGGACTCGGGACTCGGGACTCGGGACTCGGGACTCGGGACTCGGGACTCGGGACTCGGGACTCAGGACTCAGGACTCGGGACTCGGGACTCGGGACTGAACTCCCCGAGACGCAAAGCTTCCCCTCCGCCTCTCGTATCTCGAATCTCGGTTCTCGAGTCTTGACTCCCCGAGACACAGAGACTTCCCCTCCGCATCTCGGGACTCGGGACTCGGGACTCGGGACTCAGGACTCGGGACTCGGGACTGTAAACTCATCTCTCGCAAAGCGAGAAATGAGTTTACTCTTCCGGCACCGCCAGATCCAGCACCTTCTCCGCGATCTCAACTGTGAAGTCGTTTTCGTAGATGATCTCGCCGTCCAGTGAATACGCGAACCCCTCGGGCGCGTGCACCTCGACTTTTTTCGCCTGACGGTAGACGATGATATCCTGCATCGACGGCTCATCGAGGTGTCTGCCCTCGGTATAGATGCCGAGGATCTTGATAAAGCGGATATGAGAGATGGGCTTGACAAGGCAGACCTCGATCAGGCCGTCGTCGGTCTTCGCGCGGGGCGCGCAGCGGAACGAACCGCCCACATACTGTCCGTTTGCGACGGTGCAGAGCAGCGCCTTGCCGTTCGGGTTGAGTACCTCGCCGTCGGCGACGACGATGCAATCGTTTTTCATGCTGGTGATCAGCGCCTTGACGATGCCCTTGGTATAGGAACTCTTGCTGCCGTGCCCGGTCTTCGCGCGGTCCTCGTTGACCGTGATCGCGACGGTGGTATCAAAACCGAAGTTCACGACGTTGTTGCTGTAGCGGTCGCCGACCTTCAGAAGATCCAGCTTCTGCGTAGGAGCGTGCACGAGCTTTTCAATATCGAGAAAACGCTCCGCGCCGCCGAACGCTTTCACGAAATCGTTGCCGCTGCCGCAGGGGTAGCATGTGACGCTGACGTTCTCCTTGCCGACCGCGCCGTTGAACACCTCGTTCACGGTGCCGTCGCCGCCGCAGGCGATAAAGCGCACTTCCTCGCCGGGATGCTGCTCGCAGTACCAGCGCACGAAGCGCGTCGCGTCGCCGACGCCGCGGGTCGAATAGAGTTCGCAGTCCGCCTTTTCCTCAAGGCGGGAAACGGCTGCGCGGATCTCCTCTTTGTTATCCTGCGCGCCGGAGCGGGGGTTGATGACAAATACATACTTCATAATATTTGACCTCCAAAAAAATTTTTTCGTTTATTATACCGCGGCGTTCCCGAGCAGCACCATACCGAGGGTGATCAGGAACTCGCCGAGGATATAGGTGAACATGACCGTGAAATGCTTCTTGAAAATGAGGTTTTTGTTTTTGTGATACCGCACGAGGAACAGCGTGCAGTCGGAGATATAAAACAGGATCGCGCCGATCATCGCAATAACCGAGCCCGCGCAGGGGATCGTAAGCAGCTGCATGAAGGCGAACACGTTCATCGTGCCGTTGACCATGAGATAAAAATACATCGGCGGGAGCATGGGCTTCGGAACGGTCCTGCGGATCATCGACATGACCGCGAAACCGATCCCGTAATAAACGAGCGCCGCGGGAATGACAAAGCCCCATTTTACCGCAGAAAAATCGATATTCGAGACGTAGACGGAAATAAAGAAGAAATGGCTGATCAGGAAGCTGATGCCGCCCATGATAAACCACTTGTTGCCCGGGGGCATCAGCAGCACGTCGCCCAGCCAGCTCGTTGCGAGCGCGAGGATCAGCAGAATCGACCGGCTCTCCCGCGGGGCGGCAGCCAGATAATACAGCAGAATGAAGATCAGCAGCATGGGCTTTGTGACCATGCGCATTTTATTGTTCTCGATCCACGAGCCGATCAGGTGAACGACGCTCGAAACCGCCAGAAGCGCCAGAAAAACATATGAGAGCATTTTGTTTAACCCCTTTCAAAACTTAAAAAACGTGTTCCCTGAAAGCTGAGCCTGCCGCGATCGCCCTCGATCAGGAATCCGTATTCGCTCCCCGGGACGGAAAACTCCATCCGGTCGCCGCTTTCGACCTGAAACGTGACGTAATAGGTCGTCGACGAGGCGGTGGTATAGCCCTGCGCGCCGGTAACGTCGCCGCCGACCGGATCGCTGCGCTGCGTCGTGTCCGCCCGCTTCGAGACGATCGTCGCGGGCACGGTCAGGCGCGGCGAGCGGTCGTTTTTACGCTTTTCACGCAGGACCTTGAAGACCGTGAAAAAGAAAATGCCGAGAAAAACGAGAAAAATCAGAATAAAAATGAGTTTAAAGATTCCGCCGACAAAAAAGTTGGTCATCTCTTTCCCTCCCGACCGTCAAAAAACGGGACCGATGAGATCACATTTTCACGAAATAGTTTTCGTACCAAAGAATAAAGCAGTAGATCGTCCAGATGCGCTTCATGTTATGCTTGCCGTCGCGGTGGTCGTTCAGAAGCTGCATTATCGCGTCCTTATTGAAGAACATCCCTGCGGTCTCGCCGGTGAATTTCTCGGCGACCATATTGTAATACTTATCCTGCTTGAGCCAGTCGTTCAGCGGCACCGGAAAGCCCATCTTCTTCATTTTCGCGTTCTTTTCGGGCAGTTGCTTCGCCGCCGCGCCGCGCAGGGCGAGCTTGGTCATCTCGCGGGAGACGCGGTATTTCGACGGGATCGACAGCGCGACGTTCAGCATCTCCCGATCGAGGAACGGCACGCGCAGCTCGAGCGAGTGCGCCATGCTCATTCTGTCGGCTTTGACGAGAATATCCTGCACCAGCCATGTCTTCATATCCACGTACTGCATGCGCGTCACGTCGTCCTCGCCGACGCATTTGTCGAAGAAGGGCTTCGTGAAGGTCGCGGGGTCCGGCGCGGGGATATCCGGATTCAGATACTTCGACCGCTCGCGCCAGTTGAAATTATAGTTGTTCCTGATGTAATACTCGTCGATGGTCTGCGCGCCGCGCACGAGGAAGCGCTTGCCGTGCGTCCCCTCGGGCAGGTGCTGCGCAAGCTTCGCCGCGCCCTTGCGCAGAAAACGCGGAAGACGCTGATAGGACGCGAGCTCCAGCGGATCCTGATAGTAATAATACCCGCCGAACAGCTCGTCCGCGCCCTCGCCCGAGAGTACGACCTTGACTTGCTCCGCCGCTTTTTTCGTCAGGAAGTAAAGCGCAATCGCCGAGGGATTCGGCAGCGGCTCGTCCATATAATACTGCACGAAGGGAACCGCGTCAAAATACTCGTCCGCGGAGATCTTCTTGGTGAAGATATCCACGCCGACGGTCTTCGCGTATTCCTCGGCGTATTTCAGCTCGCTGTATTTTTCCTCTTCGAAGCCGACGGAGAAGGTCTTGACGCGGTTGCGTTTCGCCATCTCCCACACGGCGTAGCTCGAATCCATACCGCTCGACAGGAAGCAGCCGACCTCGACGTCCGCGATGCCGTGCACCTCGGTGGAATCGCGGAAGGTATCGGCGATGATATCCTCCCACTCCGCCTGCGTCTTGCTGTTGTCGATGTGGTAGCGCAGGTCGAAATACTCCGTGATCTCCATCTTGCCGTCCCTGACGATGAAATAATTCGCGGGCGGCATTTTATAGACGTTTTTGAACAGCGTCTCGTTCGAGGGGATGTACTCGAAGCACATATACTCGGGGATGCGGTCGCGGTTCAGCTCCTTTTTAAAGCGCGGATTCGCCGTAAACGCCTTGATCTCGGAGGCGAACAGCAGCGTCTCGCCGTCGTCGTAATAGAACAGCGGCTTGATGCCGAAGATATCCCGCGCGCCGAACAACGTCTTCGACGCGCTGTCCCAGATCAGGAACGCGAACATGCCGCGCAGACGCTTCGTGATATCGGGACCGTATTCCTCGTAGCCGTGCAGCAGCACCTCGGAATCGGTGCGGGTCTTGAAAATATGCCCTTTTTCGATCAGCTCCCCGCGCAGCTGCTGAAAATTATAGATCTCGCCGTTGAACACGAGCACCTTCGTGCCGTCCTCGTTGGTGATGGGCTGACTGCCGCCCTCGAGGTCGATGATGCTCAGGCGCCGGAAGCCCAGCGACACCTCGCCGTCGACGTAATAGTCGTCCATATCCGGCCCGCGGTGCGCGATCTTATCCGCCATGCCGCGAATGACTTTGTTGTTTTCGGTGTCATTCGCTTCTTCGTTTAAAAAGCCTACAAATCCGCACATATTCTACTCTCTGCCTCTTTCTGAAATTGATTATGATTTGATCTTTTGCGGCTCTTCCGAACCCGCGTTTTAATGGATAATGGACAATGGATAATGGACAATTTCGGTGGATTCGCTTCGCGAATCTCATCTTACAGATTGTTTATTTTTTGCTGTGTTCAGAATGGAGGTCAGCAGTCGAATCAACTCATTGCAATCAGACAAAAGCGACCGGGACATTCTCGGGGTAATATATCCGGTCCGGGCAAGAAGCCGAATCCAATAATACGTTTCCTGCGCTTCCTTTGAAGCTATGCCGATTTTTGCAATAAAGTCCGCATAACTCTGTGCTTGCTGCGCTTCGGCTACATTCGCCCCGATACTCGTACCGCATTTCAGAATCTGTTTTGACATAACATATTCTTTTTTCTCACTGTTGAGATATTGACTCAACCGAACGATTCTGACTGCGAATTCAAAACTTTTGTCTTCTATTGCGTTCGCCATTCTGCATAAAACCTGCCTCTTCAACACTATAAATGGGGTACGGGGCTTGCCCCGTCCTTAATTATCCATTGTCCATTATCCATTGTTCATTGTAAATGGGGTACGGGGCTTTGCCCCGTCCTTCATTATCCATTATCCATTGTCCATTATCCATTCGCGTAAGCGGTGCGCTTACGCGCCCCGCACGCGCCGCCCGCACATCTCGATGCTCCGTCTTGCGAGCACCTGCAGCGAATCGACCACGTCGGGGCGGTTCATTTTGAAATCCCGGTGGATGATGGAAAGCTCCGTGCAGCCCAGGATCACCGCGTCGCAGCCGTCGTGCTTCATCACGCCGATGATGCGCATGAATTCCTCGAAATCCGCGGGCCTGCCCGCCTTGACCTGATTGTAAATAATATTCATCAGGCTCTTTTGGTCGAACTCGTTGGGCGTGTCGTAGTCCACGCCGCTGCGCTCGCAGGAATTCTGATACGCCCGCGCGGCGATCGTGCCCTCGGTGGCGAGGATGCCGATCTTTCTGACCTCGGGATTTTTCTCTCTGATATACCCCACGGTCTCGTTGATGATATTGATAATGGGGATTTTTACCTTCTCCTGCAATTGGTCGTAAAAATAATGCGCCGTATTGCAGGGGATTACGATATACGACGCGCCCGCCTTTTCGAGCAATTGCGCGTCCCGCTCCATGACCGGCAGCGGGTTTTCATTGCTGTTGTCGAGGATATACGCCGTGCGGTCGGGGATCGTCGCATGATTGAAGCACAGGACCGGGATGTGCTCCTGATCCGTTTCCGCCTCTGTCATCTTGACCAGCATATCCATAAAGTAGACCGTGGCAAGCGGTCCCACGCCGCCCAGCACGCCCAGAATTTTTTCCTGCATTGCAAGTCCTTTCCGTTCTTCTTTTTTAATATAACATCCCTATTTTAGTTATTATACTATATTCCGGACAAAAATGCACTACTTTTTTCGCATGAAATAAAAAAATTTCCCGCGAGACCGCTCGCGGGAAAAAACGTACCCGGGACTGCGCAAAACGGAGGCTTCCCGCCGCTTCACACGGCAGGAAAGCAGGGGGAACACCCCGCGCGCGCATCAGTCATCCGGCGCGAGAGCATCGTCCGAGATCCCGACCATGATCTTACATTTCCATTCCCGGAACTCCACGCTGACCGTGCCTTTTCTCCATACATTGCACACGCCGTGAGAATACTCCGTATAGGGATCTTCGGTCCCGTCGCTTCCGAAGAATGAGGTATAAAAAGCGATGATCTCGCCGGTAAATCTGTCGTCCAGATACGTTCCGGCATCCTTCATGAAATCCACGCAGTAAAGTTTGCCTTTTTCGTTGAATGCAAAATCCCAGCACGGCTTGCGGCAATCGATTCCATATGGCTCCCAGTTGGTATAATAAGAAAGATAGCCGTTGTTCCGCATATCGTTCAACGTTCCGGACTGGAGATATGACGGGTCGACGCCGGGGATATCGTTTAATACCGTTCGATTTTCCTGCGCCGGGATATGAACGTTGTTCTTCCGCAGCAGTCCGACGACCTCGTCATAAGTCATGCCGAACCGGATCCCGTAAGGCAGGGAGACCGTCCCGTTATTCTCCGTAAAGGACTCGAGTCGCGCCGCGACCCGCAGAATCTTGCGGGCGTCCGCGGAGGTGATCTTGCCGTCGCCGTTCACGTCGCCCGATTTTTTCTTCGCCGAACTTGCGGTTTCGAGTTTTGCCGCGATCCGCAGCGCGATGCGCGCGTCGGCGGATGTAACTTTGCCGTCACCGTTCAGGTCTCCCTCGGCGAGCGCACCGGCGGCAGCCCACGGAAGGGAAAAGCAGAACGCCAGCGCAAAAAGCACGGCAGCCATAAGCAGTGATACGATTTTTTGATGCTTCATGTTTGTTTCTCCTTTTTGCGTATAGTATTGTTCCGTAAATTCTGATTTAACGGCTTCGCCGTTAAATCAGAATTTTCGCGCCAGCGCCGCGATCAGCGCAAACAGCGCGACCGGGACCGACGCGCACAGCGCCGCCATGCCGACGGGGATGCCGAGCGCGAGGTTGAACAGCGTGTGCAGCCCCGCGGCGAGCCCGAAGAAAAGCCCCGCGGTCAGGACCGGCGGCAGGACCGCCGTGAATTTATGCTTCCCGCTCCGCAGAAGAGACAGCGACAGCGGCAGCGCCGCGAAAACGGAGAACAGAACGGCGGTCAGCAGGTATGCCCACGGGATCCAGATCATAAACGTCCGGTGGACCGGGTATACGAGCGCCGCCGCGGCGAGCGTGAATACGAGATTCAGCACGCGCGCGTAAAATGGCGCGTTTTTCTTGCCGAGGCGCGCCGCGTAGACGACCGCCGCAGCGAAGAAAAGCGCATAGACGGCGGCAAATACCCAATAGAGCAGCATACTCAACGGGTTCGTGCACGCCTTCGGCCAGGCGGAAAGATCGTGCGATACGGCGATCTCGCCCGGGGCGTATTCCGAACCGCAGCCGACCGGGGTATCCTTCCGAAGTCCCGCGGCGGCATAGTCCCACGCTTCGAAGCCCGTTCCGAATGCGGGGCTGTCCGCGGCGAGGGTGAAATCCCGCGCGGCAGCGTCCGCAAACAGCGGGTCGGCGATCACGTCGTCCTTCAGAAAGCCGTTGAGCTTCGCGTGAAACGCGGGGATCCTGACCTTATTTTCATAATTTCCGCTGTACCCGTCCGAGCCGAAGACGCGCGCGCCGTCGGCGAGATCCCAGAGCAGATTGTTCCGTTCGGTGAACTGCGCGCCTTTCTGCAGATTCAGGATGACCGGCGCGTTGTCGGAGACGAAGATATTGTTTTCACAGACGCAGGTCTCGCCCCCGTCGATATCGCTCGAGCCGGGATCGAACGCCGAGAGATTGCAGAATGCGGCGATATTGTTGCGCACCGTATGATCGTAATTCAGCCCGCCGAGATTGACGCCGTTGGCGGAACAGTCGTAGACAAGATTTTTCTCGATCGTGAAATGCGAGGAGCCCGCGTCGGTATAAATGCCGTTGCCGCCGTAGCCGTTGCCGCCGGGCGTGCAGACCACGTTATAGATCACGTTGCCCGAAACGACCGTGCCCTCCTGCTCGCCGAGCATATAGATGCCGCCGAGGTCCGAGAGCCGCCCCTGCCCGATCTCGTGGATCAGGTTGTCGCGGATCGAGACGTTTCTCGTGACCTGCGGCTCGTGTCCCCAGATCCAGCCGCAGGAAATACCGGTATAAAACCCGTCGCGGATCTCGTTGTTCGCCACCTCGCTGTCTCTGACGTACATCATATGCACGCCGAGGGATTCGTTGGTGTTTCTGCCGTAGGCTTCGATCAGATTGTTGACGATATGAAAATCCGACAGCGCCTCGGGGGAATCCGGCACGTTCTCGCCGTAGACCGCCACGGCGGTGGAGCCGATGCGGCGCAGAATACAGTTCTCGACCGTGACGGAATGCACGTTCTTCACAAAGCGAAGACCGCTGTTGCCGATATCGATGAATTCGCAGTTTCTGAAGGTGATATTGTCCGCGTTCTGAATGTTCAGCGCGGCGTCGCACTCCGAGCCCGCCTGATAGGCGTCGATATTATACTTCTGACGCGTGTCGTTCCCGTCGGGCACGACCGAGAGCGTCCATTCAGTCTGCGTAAAGCGGATATTCTCAAAGGTCAGGCGGTTCGCGCCGTCGATCGTGACAAGCCGGCTCGTCACCGGGGCGTAAAGCGTAAGGTCCTCCGCCGTTTCGCCCTCAAACGGGATATAATACAATTCGTTCGCTTCCGTATCAAGATACCACTCGCCCGGCGCGTCAAGCGCCTCAAAGACGTTTTCAAACCGGTAGATATCGCCCGGTTCGGTATGGAAGGTCGCGGGGCGCGCGTAGCGCACCTTGCCCGTATCCGCGTCGTAGGAGGTCATATGGCTGATCTCGTCGAGCCAGCCGTGCAGCAGGCGCACCCAGACGCGCTCCGGCTGCGAGAACGCAAAATCAATATCCGCCGTGTCGGCGTTGAACGAGGTATTGCCGCGGCTCTCCGTCCAATAGGACGTCTCGGCGGTAAACAGGTCGTCCGCGTGGTCGACGCTCCTCACGGAAAGGAAACCGTCGTCGGGATAGCAGGGCGTATGTATTTCTTCCGTCGGGTGATAGAGCGTATCAAATTCCAGCTCCGTTCCGAGAGAAAACGCCCTCACGCCGTTGACCGTCGTCTCGGTAAATCCCGTAAGCGGGACCGCGCCGGAAAAGACTGCGGTCTCGCCCGCAACGGATCGGAAGGTCACGTCCTCAAGGTCGTCCGCCGTGAATTCCAGCGGCTCGGAAAATTCATATCTGCCGCCGGAAAGATAGACCGTCGCGCCGACGCCGAGCATCCTGCCGCGCTCCCGGAGCAGGTCCTTCACCCGCGCGAGCGAGCGCATCGGCGCGTCCGGCGTGCCGGGATTCGCGTCGTCCCCCTCGGGCGAAACGTAAACCTCAAGCCCCGGAAACGGAACCTCGCCCACAGCGGCGCAGGGGATAACAAGACAGAGCGAAATCGCCGCGGCAAGGACCACGGCGGAGAGACGGAGGACGGATTTTTTTATCATAAGCATAAAACCTTTCTTATCGGAGAATCGCAAAAAAATGAAAAGTGAAAAATGAAAAATGAAAAATTTCGGAAAAGCGCTTCGCGCCTTTTTATCATAGACTCCGCAAAAAAACTCCCGTGTTAAAAATATACGATGGCAATGCCGAAAAACCGTGAAAAGTGTAATGAACGATCACATATAATCGGGTACGGGCAGAGCCCGTCATTCATTCTTCACTTTTCATTTTTCATTTAAAAGCTGTGCGGTCGGGCATTTCCCGACCGCACAGCTTTTACAGCGCCGCCAGGCGGTCGCGGACCACATCCGCCAGCTCCGCGGCGACCGCTTCTGCGATATGCGCATCCTTATGCTCGGTCATGACGCGGATCAGCGGCTCGGTGCCGGAGGCGCGCAGGACCAGTCTGCCGTCCTCGCCCAGCTTTTCGCGGGCAGCCTCCTGGGCGCGCTTGATCTTCGGGTCGGTATAATACGCCAGCTTGCCCTCGGGGCTGACGGTGACGTTGATCATGCACTGCGGGAATTTCTCCATGCAGCCGGAGAGCTCGGAGAGCTTCTTGCCGGTGCGGCGCACCTGCGAGAGCAGCTGGATCGCGGTCAGCTCACCGTCGCCGGTGGTGGCGAAATCGCGGAAAATGATATGTCCGCTCTGCTCGCCGCCCAGGCTGAAATCCTCAAGCAGCATCTGCTCGAGCACATAACGGTCGCCCACCTTGGTGGCGATGAAATCGATATCGTTCTGCTCGCAGAACTTCACGAAGCCGAGGTTTGTCATGATCGTGCCGACGATCGTGTTCTTATGAAGCTTGCCGCGCATTTTCATATCCGTCGCGCAGATCGCCATGATATTGTCGCCGTCGATCAGATAGCCCTGATCGTCCACGCAGAAGCAGCGGTCCGCGTCGCCGTCGAAGGCCGCGCCCGCGTCGAGTCCGTGCTCCTTCACAAAGGCGCAGAGGCCCTCGGGATGGGTGGAGCCGCAGTTCTTGTTGATATTCATGCCGTCCGGATGGTCGTTGAGCATGAAGACCTCCGCGCCCAGCTCGGTGAACAGCTTTCTTGCGGTCACAGACGCGGAGCCGTTGGAGCAGTCCACGGCGATCTTCATTCCGTCAAGGGAATAGGGAACGGTGCTTTTAAGGTGCGCCACGTAATCCGCCACTGCGTTTTCGCCCTTCTCGACGCTGCCCACGTCCGCCGCGAGCACGTCCACATGCCGTTTCGAGGAACCGGCGATAATATTCTCGATTTCCTCCTCAAGCGCGTCGGGCAGCTTGTAGCCGTCGCCGCTGAAAATCTTGATGCCGTTGTATTCAAAGGGGTTGTGCGAGGCGGAGATCATAACGCCCGCGTCCGCCTTGTATTTACCCACGAGGAACGCCACCGCCGGCGTGGGGATCACGCCGAGGTCGATCACGTCCGCGCCGACCGAGCAAAGCCCCGCGATGATCGCCGAGGAGAGCATGCCCGAAGAAAGCCGCGTGTCGCAGCCGACAACGAATTTCGGATGATTGCGGCTGTTCGCCGTGAGCACCGTCGCCGTCGCGCGTCCGACCGAAAGCGCCAGCTCCGGGGTCAGATCCTTGTTCGCAATGCCTCTGATACCGTCGGTACCGAATAGATTAGCCATAATAAATCTCCTTTAGTTTATAAATGATGATAATTCAAAATGAATGGCAATAGGCAGCAGGCAATAGGCAGCAGGTAACAACCGTGGGGCACAGCGTAAATTTGACAGAGCTATTGCCTATTGCCTAATGCCCAATGCCTGATGCCTGTGAAATATCGATTTGCACAAGCAAATCAGTATTTTACGACAACGTCCCCCAGCCTTTTGTAAATCGTCTGCTCGGGGACGACGCCGCGGACCATCGACAGCGGGTAGACGCGCGCGCCGCGGCCGACCACCGCGCCGGGATTCAGCACGCTGTTGCAGCCGATCTCCGCATAGTCGCCGAGGAACGCGCCGACTTTATATCTGCCCGTCTCGTATTCCCGCTCGCCGTCCTTGATGACCACGTTCGAGCGGTCGCCCTTGACGTTCGAAGTGACCGCCCCCGCGCCCATATGCGCGTGATACCCGAGGATCGAATCGCCGACGTAATTGAAATGCGGCACCTGGCAGTCGTCGAAGATGACCGCGTTCTTGAACTCGCAGGAATTGCCGATCACGCAGTTTTCGCCGATCAGCACGTCGCCGCGCAGAAACGCGCAGGGGCGCACCTCCGTACCCGCGCCGACGACGCAGGGCCCCGCGATATTCGCCGACGGATGGACCTTCGCGGTCTTGTGGATCGCCACGTCCGGCGCCGGAAAATCATAGTTTTCATCGTTTTTCAACGCCTCGCAGAGCGCGGCGACAAACGGACGAATCTCAGCGAGCGCCTGCCACGGGTACTCGTATTTCTCAAGCAGCGGTCTTGCCGCCGTATGCGAAAGATCGAACAGCTCGCATATTTTAATGCAGTTTCTCATTCTCTTTCCTCCTCCCAAGCTAATTAATTATAGCTTTTAATTAATTTGCATATACGATTATACACCATTTGAAATGAAAAAACAAGGGGAAAATGCGATTTATCGCGGAGCGATAAATCGCATTTTCGGATATCGGGTATCGGATTTCGTGAATCGTGCTTGTGAAATTGACGATTCTTGTTTGTTTCTGATTAAGCAGCGTTTATTCGATGATTTGAGCTGCGGTTCCGGCACGGTATCCGATCCCCGATCCCCGATATCCGCGAAGGGCGACAGCCCGATACATCAGAATTTATTTTTCCTCTTGCTATTATATACACAAATATGCTAAAATATAGTAACATCGGATTTTATGATCGAAGATTATCGGAACGGGACATATGGAAGATAAAAACAAAACTTTTGAAAACGATATTATTATCGGCCGCAACGCCGTGCGCGAGGCGCTTTCGGGCGGCCGCCCGGCGGACCGGCTGCTGGTCGCAAAAGGCGCCGGTGGCTCCGTGACGCAGCTTGTCGCGATGTGCCGGGAAAAAGGGATCCCTGTCAAGGAAGCCGATACGAAAAAACTCGACGCGATCAGCGGCGGCGGGAGGCACCAGGGCGTGATCCTGTTCGCCGCGGCGCACGAATACGCGTCTCTTGCGGATATTTACACGCTCGCGGAGAAAAAGAACGAGCCGCTGTTCGTGATCTTATGCGACGGGCTCGAGGACCCGCACAATCTCGGCGCGATCGTCCGCAGCGCGGAAGCCGCGGGCGCGCACGGGGTGATCATTCCCGAGCACCGCAGCGTCTCCCTCTCCTCGTGGGCGGGGAAAGCCGCCGCGGGCGCGCTTGAGTATCTGCCCGTGGCGCGCGTCAAGAATCTGAATCAAACCGTAAAAGAACTGAAGGAGCGCGGCGTCTGGGTATACGCCGCGGATATGGACGGCAAGCCCTATTACGAGACCGATTTTTCCGGCGCCGCGGCGCTGATCGTCGGTTCGGAGGGACGGGGCGTGAGCCGTCTTATGAAAGAAAACGCCGACGCGGTCGTCTCGATCCCGATGAAGGGAAAGATCAACTCGCTGAACGCGTCCGTCGCGGCAGGCGTGCTGATGTTTGAGATCTCGAGATCCCGCTCGATCAAAGGAGTGTAAATCATGGCCAAGTTCACCAAACGCAGCGACCGCAAAAAAGAAAATGCGGAGGAGGAGAAGTCCGGCTTCCGTCTGTTCGGCGCGAAAGAAAAAAACGAATCGAAACCTTACGCCTCCGGAACGGGAATGCGCTCCCCGTTCGACGCGGAGGAAGAAGCGCTGTTCCGTGTGCCGAAACCGGACAAAAGCGGAGAATTCAATCCGATCCCGGAATCCAGAGCTGATGTGGAGCACCAGATCCGTCAGGTGCAGGTGGAGCATTCCGAAGCCGCGGGCGAGCCCGCGGAAGGCTCAAAATTCGACGACGCCCCCGCCGACGACGCCGGGGGGAAGAAATTCATCGCCGCGGAACCCGCCTCCGCCGATTCCGGAACGATAACCTTCATCCCGTCCGGAAAGGAGGATGAAAATATCCGCAACAAGACAAGGCATTTCGAAAAGCCCGTCGCCGACGCGGCGGAAGCCGAAACGGAGATGCCGGAGCAGAGCGTCGAAAAAACCGTCTCCGCAGGGAAAGAAGGTTCCCCGGACGGAGAAAAAAAGCGTTTCGCGGACCCGCCGAAAAAAAGACGCGGCGTTCCTGCGGTCAAAGCCTCGCCCGCCGCGCGCGTTTATCCGGAATATACCAGCGCGGATAATATCGGCGAGATCAAAAAGTTTTTATTCAAAGAAAAGAGAAGCTTCCTTCTGCGTCTGGGTGTGTGCGGCGTATGCGCGCTGACCGCCGCGCTGATCTCTCTGATCGCGGCGCTCTCCGCGTCGGAAGGGCTGACGATCTTCGGCGGCAACGGAATGATCTATATTTCCGTTCAGCTTCTGCTCTTCCTGATCGGCTGCGCGCCGATGGCGAAAGAGTTTGCCGGCGTTCTGCGGAAGCTGCCGAAAAAGATCTTCGGCGCGGACGCTGCGGTGCTCGCGATGTGGGCTGCGGTGCTGCTTCAGGATCTCGTTATGTTTACTTCGCCCGAAAAGATCTGCGCCCCGTGCCGTTTATTCAACGCCGCCGCGCTGATCATCACCTTTGCCGTCGGCGTCGTGCGGCTGATCACACTCACCAGAGCCGCCGCGGGTTTCCGCATTCTGATCTCGAAAAAAGAAAAACGCGCGATCGGCGCGATCCGCGATCCGCACCGCAGCGAGCGTATCAACAGCGGTCTTCTGGATAAAAACGCGAAGATCGGTTACGCGTTCCGGACGGGCTTCATTGAGGATTACATCAACGCGATGCTCACCGACGACCCGTATGAAGAACAGAGCTCGAAGCTTCTGCCGATCTGTCTTGCGGCTTCGTTCGTTCTCGCGGTCGCGGCGGGGATCGCCGCGAAGGACGTTCACACCGCTTTCTGCGCCTTCGCCGCGCTGGTCACCGTGACGGTTCCTCTGCCCGCGAATCTGGCGCTGCATATCATGCGCAACAATGCGAACACGAAGCTCGAGCCGGACGGCGGCGTGATCCCGAACTACGCCTCCGCGCGCGCCTTTGCCGCGAACGACGCGCTGATCTACGACGCGGCGGAGCTGTTCGACGCTGATTCCACCAACGTGCTCGGCATGCGCAGCTTCAACGGCTTCAACGAATACGACGCGATCCTTTACGCCGCGTCAATGCTGATCGGGCTCGGATGTCCGCTGGGCGACCTGTTCAACAACGTCATCGGCGGCAAGACCGAGCTGCTGCCGAAGGCCGACACGCTGATGTATGAGGACCGGCAGGGCATTTCCGGCTGGATCAGGGACGAAATCGTTCTTTTGGGCGGCAGGAAAATGATGAATAACCACAATATCGAAGTCCTGACCGCAGATCGGGAGATGAAATACATCAACGAAAACCCCGACCGCCGCATCATTTATCTCGCCGTGCAGGACAGAGTCGTGGCGCTGTTCCTGGCGGAATACCGCCTTGAAAAAAGCAAGGCCGCCAACCTGAACTATCTCTCGCGCCACGGTTACGCGCTGCTTCTGAAATCAACGGATCAGAATATCAACGACGTGCTCGTCGAGCATCAGAGCTCGCTGAAAAGCAACTCCGTCAAGATCATCAGTCCCGAGGCGGCGAATTACTACCGGCTTTGTCAGGATGAATCGATCCCGGACGCCGGGACCTGCCCCTTTACCTCCGGCAAAGGTCTTCGGACGATCCTTCGTCTGCAGACCGCCGCTGTCAGGCTGCAGAACGCGTTTACGCCTACCCGCTTCGCCTCTCTCGCCGGTCTTGTTCTCGGCGCGCTGCTGACCGCGATGCTGTTTATTTTCGGTTCCGCCGCCTCGGTCACGGGGCTGTATGCCGTGCTTCTGCCCGCTCTGTGGACGGGGATCTGCATCGGCGCGAGCAAATTCATTGAAAAGAGATAATCTTTCTTCTTGAAAAACAGCCGGAATGCTGTTACAATAGATTCACATTTCAAAGGATAAGGAGAATGCTTTATGTCAAAAAAGAACGGCTCCGCAACGGATGGAATAAAGCTTAATTATAAGCGCACATTCCTGATCGGAACGGGTTTTATGAGCTGTATGCTGCTTTGGTCGGTGTATAATTCCTATGTTCCCGTCATGCTTCGCCAGAAGCTCACCGAGTCTCTCGGCGGCGATTTCAGGGGCTTGGGATTTGTCACGATCGCGCTGATCGTCAACGCGATCATGACGATCGACAACGTGTTCGGCGTGATCTTCCTTCCCTTCTTCGGCAAACGGTCCGACAGGGTCAAGGCGAAGAACTGGGGCAAGAGAATGCCGTTTATCCTCATTTGCATGCCGATCTCCGCGGTCTTCTTCTGCTTTGTCCCGGTGGCGGCCATTATCAAAGATATCGCGCTGTCGATCCTGCTGATGATGAGCGTGGTCATCCTGTTCAACTTTACCATGAGCATCTGGCGTTCGCCGGTCGTCTCGCTGATGCCGGACTTCACCCCCTCACATCTGCAGTCCGACGCGAACGCGGTCATCAACATCATGGGCGGCATCGGTCAGATGGTCGGTTTTGTCGTCGGCACGATCGCCGCAACCGTTGTTGGCCTTGTCGGTTTTTCGACCCTTTCGGAAAACCTGAAGGCAAAGACGAATACGCTCGGGCAGATCCTCGCCCTTGACGCCGACGGAAACGTGCTGCTGAAATGGGCGGACGGCGTGGACAAATCGATCTACGAAGGCACAAGACAATTCTCCAATTTCCTCGCCCAGTCCAAGGATAAGCTGATCGTGGACGGTCAGACCGTATGTGAAAAAGCCGTGAAGCTCGGCGCGGACGGGCAGCCCATCTACGTGAATTACGTTCCCGTTTTCATCGTGACCGCGCTGATCGCCCTGATCTGCCTTGGGATTCTCGCCATATTCTACAAGAAAAACCGGCAGTATGATATCACCGCGACAGAGGACGCCGCCGTTGAAGAAAAGCCGGCGGAAAAGAAGATCTCCATCCGCAATCTCGATATGGACAAATCCAAGAAGCGCAGCCTGATCATCATGCTGCTCGCGCTGTTCCTTCTCAACAACGCGACGGAAGCCATCATCCCGAACTTCACGAACTTCGCGAACGATACCCTGCAGGTCCCCCCGATCTATTCCACGCTGATGATGGCGGTCTTCGCCGTCTCTCTCGCGGCGTTCGGCATCCCCGCCGGAACGATGGGCAGAAAGCTCGGCAGAAAAAAGACGATCATGATCGGTCTGCTCGGAATCGTGATCATGTTCGCCATATACATTACGGTCTCGCAGATCCTCGGCCCGTCCGAAGACGGCAGCGTCAACAAATTCACCTGGGTCTGCCTGTGGGTCGCCCTGATCGTGGGCGGCGCGGCAGTCGGATGCGTCAACATCAACACGCTTCCCCTTGTGCTTGCAATGGGCGGCCGTGAGCACGTGGGCACGTTCACCGGTTATTATTACACCGCGACGCAGGCGGCCTCCATCACCGGCCCGATCCTCTGCGGCCTGGTGATCGGTCTGTTCCATGACGATTACAACTACATGTTCCTCTACTGCGCGGTCATGTTCGCGATCGGTCTTGTGGCCATGATCGGCGTCAAGCACGGCGAATCGACGGATATTACCGAAGAGGATATCAAGCAGGCGCGCATGGCGGACGATTGATCGACAAAGCCATTGCCGGGCTGCTGCATTCGCATAATGCGGCAGCCCGTTCCTATCGGAGGCATTATGAAGAAAAAGACTGAACAAAAACCGATCGCGGACCGCGGATATGTTTACGCCGTAACCGTCGGCTTCGCTGCCGCGGCGGGACTGCCCCTCGCAGGGGCGGCGCTGCTCGGGCGCGGAAACGCGGGATTTGCGGAGCTTTTCGACCGATACGGCGCCGTTCTCGGCGCGGCGTTTATTCTGCTGTTTCTGCTGTTCCGCCGCGTCGCGCGGGAGATCGTCAAAAAGAAAAAAGGCGACAAGGCGTATTTCCGCGGCAAGATGACGATCTTTGCCTACGAAAAAAGCCTCGGCATGGGAATGATCATGTTCTCGCTCATCGTCGCCGCGGTTCTGATCGCGATCTCGGTAAACGTCTTCTGGGCGATCGTGATCGGCTTCCCCGGCATATTTATCCCGTTCTCGCGTTTTCTGCTGGCGGATAAGCCCGCGCAGCAGAACGACGCGGGCGTAATCCGCGCGAAGGACGAAGACTAAGACTGAAAATAGAAAGGAACCCCGGCTATGAATGAAAATGTATTCAAACGGAACAAGCTTCTGGCGCAAAAGGTCGTCAAAGGCTTGGAGAGCCGCAATATGACGGGCTTTTACGCCGCGGACAGAGAAGAGGCGCTGAAGATCGCTCTTGAGCAGATCCCCGAAGGCGCGTCCGTTTCCATGGGCGGCGCGATGAGCGCGCACGAGATCGGTCTGGTCGACGCGCTGAAAAAAGGCAATTACAACTTTATCGACAGGGACGCCTACACGGATAAACGCGCCGCCATGCTCGCCGCGTACGACGCGGACGTGTTTCTCGCCTCGGCGAACGCCATGACCGAGGACGGCGAGATCGTCAACATCGACGGCAACGCAAACCGCGTCTCCGCGATCGCGAACGGGCCGAAAAAGGTGCTGCTGATCGTCGGCATGAACAAGATCTGCAGCGATATCGACGGCGCGATGAAGCGCGCGCGGAACGTCGCCGCGCCGATCAACGCCCAGCGCTTCGGGCTCGACACCCCCTGCGCGAAGACCGGCGCCTGCATGAACTGCAAATCGCCCGACACGATCTGCTGCCAGTTCCTTATCACGCGCTTCTCCCGCCACCCCGGCAGGATCTGTGTGGTGCTGGTGAATGATGAGCTGGGTTTTTAAATTATGATTTAACAGGATGAAAGGCAACAGGCAGCAGGCAATAGGCATTAGGTAAGCGCTGATTAATTCCGGTGCGCAGATTGCGCCGTCAGATTTTTCGTCAGATCGTTCAAAAAGACCGCAGGAAGGCTGTCGCCTTTCAAGGGATTTTTGGACGATATGACGGAGAAGATGCAAGCAAGGTGCGTGCCGAATCTTCAGATGTGAATTAATCAGTGGTTACTTAGGTAACTTGCCCAGGCGCACAGCGCATATTTGACATGTCTATTGCCTAATGCCCAATGCCTTCCACCACAATTCAAAGGAGCCATCCATGTCCAGAAAAAATTTCGGCGCAAAGCCGCTGAGTCTGCCTCAGCCGGTATGGATCATCGCCACCTACGATGAAAACGGCGTGCCCGACGCGATGAACGCGGCGTGGGGCGGCGTCAGCGAAGAAAAGGAGCTTTCCGTCTGTCTTTCGCCGAGCCATAAAACCTGCAAAAACTTTGCTCTGACCGGCGCGTTCACCGTCAGCATGGCGGACAGAGCGCACGTCGCGGGCTGCGATTACGTCGGCATGGCTTCGGGCAATCAGACGGCGGACAAGTTCGCTCGCGCGGGCTTCACGGCGACAAAGAGCGCTTTCGTTAACGCGCCTGTCATCAACGAGCTTGCGGTCTGCATCGAATGCAGAGTCAAAAGCTACGACAGGGAAACCTGCATATTGAAGGGCGAGATCGTGAACGTCAGCGTGGACGAAGCCGCCCTGACCGACGGCGTGCCCGACGCCGAAAAGATCGCGCCGCTCTGTTTCGACCCCTTTACAAAAGCATATCGCGTCATCGGCGAAAAGGTCGGCGAGGCGTGGAGCAGCGGCAAGGCAATCGCAGATATTGAAAAAGGAGGGATCCGCAGTGCTGCGGAAAAAAAGCCGGCTTCAGAAAAAAAACAGCGTTGATGAGCTGACGACGCTGCTGTTTGTTTTTTTCTCCGCCGCCGCATTGATCTGCGCCGTCGGCAGGGCGTTTTCCAGCCGCGGGCTTTCCATTCAGGACGAGCTTTTCTGGAACGGCGTTTATTCGGATCACTTTATGGATCTTTTCAACCCCATGCGGGATTCCCGCGATCTTTCCTGGGTATATCAACGTAATGTGATCTATCCGCCGCTGAGCGTTCTGCTGACGTTCGCCCTCTCAAAACTGGTCCCGAAAAAAGAGATCGGCATTCGTTTCTCACATAGATATTCCCTGCAGGCTAACGCGATAACAGACACGATCTGGCTCGTGCTCGTCGTGCTGTGCGTCCTGTTGTTTGCGTATTGCGCCGAGCGATACCTTAGGCGCGCGAAGCTCTCGCGCATGAGATACGCCGCGTTATTCTTCATGGTCGTCAGCTTCCCCATGATCTATTGTATCGAACGGGGAAATCTGTCTCTCATGGCGCTCGCCCTGTGCAGCTTTTTCGTTTTTTTCCGCAACGACAAGAACGCGGTCCTGCGGGAATTATCCTACATCAGTCTCGCGGCTGCCGCCGGCCTGAAGCTCTTCCCCGCGGCGATCGGCGTTCTGCTGATATATGACAGGAAATGGAAAGCGGCGGCAAGAACGGTGTTTTACGGTATCGCCGCGCTGGTTCTGCCCTATCTGCTGATTCTTCTGCTGGCGCCGAAGGAGGGCGGGATCGCCCAGATCGTCGCGTCAAGATCATCCGCGATGATCAGCGTTCCCGGTCTGCTCGCCGGAAACGGGTCTCTTCCGCTGCTTGCGGCAAAATCCGATCCGGACGGTTCCATCATGCGCATGTTGGACAATATTCTTTCGCGCATCGAAAACACCCGTGAGTTTTCCTTTGACAGCACAAGCTTCGCGAATATCGTTTATTTTCTCTCTTCGCAGGACGTGATCTCTCCGGAAAAAGCGAAGACCGTCAGCATGATCGTCTTCTGCACAACGGAGGTCTTTGCCGCCGTGCTCGGCTTTTTCTGCAAAAAGGAATGGCAGCGCGTCTTTTTCGCGGTGTTCCTGATCCTGAACATCCACGTTATCGCGATGCATTACACATTGATCTACCTGCTTCTTCCCCTGATCGTTTTCCTTGCGCAGTCCGCCGAAGAAAAACGTCCGAAGCGGGATATCCCGTATCTGCTTTTATTCTGTATCCAGTTTATCCTGCTGCCTTTTTATACCAATCAGATGCGATTGACCATGAAAGCGATATTCGCTTTTCAGCTCGGTCTCCCGACGCCTTACAGTGTCAACAAGCTGCTCTCCTGCCCCATGTTCCTGATCCTGTCTCTCGCCGTAATGACCGACACCGTCATCGGACTGATCGCAGGCAGAAAGGCAAAAAGAAAAGCGAAGACCCCCGCCGAGCCCGAAGATGCCTCTCTTCCCGTCGCGGCGGAAGCGTAAATTCTGATTTGTCGGGATGTTTCCCGCGGCGTTGGGCGACAATTTGTAGGGGCGGGCATGACCGCCCGATCGACGGCGAAGGCATCCCCAAGTCTCGCCTGCCGGCTCGGTCGGTGCTTCTGCCTGCGGCAGAGATCGC
>JAFRPB010000074.1 GCA_017429345.1 Clostridia bacterium
GTCAAGGTAGTATCGTCGCAATTTCCACCTTGTGTTCCTATCGAAATTGCGCCGATCTCCACCTTGACGAGGCTGGTGTGTACTTACCACTGGCTTACCGATGTGCTGACACTATCGGCTTACCGATGTGCTGACCGCGCCAGCGCTTTTCCGAAATTATCCATTGTCCATTATCCATTATCCATTCGCAGAGAAAACTCCGGGACCAATACATTTATGATGAATACGGTATATTTTTACACTCTCGGCTGCAAGGTCAACACCTGCGAGTCCGAGGAGATCGCGGAAAATTTAAAAACGCTCGGTTACGAAACGGTCGCGGCTCCCCCAGCGGGGGTCGCGGTCGTCAATTCCTGCACCGTCACGGGCGAGAGCGGCAGAAAAACGCGGCAGACCCTGCGGCGCGCCCGGCGCGAAAACCCCGGCGCGGTCGTCATTCTGACCGGCTGTCACACGCAGGCGTTCCCCGACGCCGCCGAAGCGCTGCCCGAGGCGGATATCGTCGTCGGCAACCGCGCCAACGCGCTGATCCCGGAATACCTTGCGGAATTTCTTTCGACGAGCCGGCGGATCGTGCGCACGGCAGAGCACGAAAAGGGCGAAAAATTCTCCGCGCCGCAGGTTTCGGGCACGGCGCACCATACCCGCGCATTTTTCAAAATTCAGGACGGCTGCGACCGTTTCTGTTCCTACTGCATCATTCCGTACGCGAAGGGGCGCTCCCGTTCGCGTACGCTTGACGATATCCGGGAGACCGTCGCCCGCTTTGCCGCGAACGGTTATAAAGAGGTCGTGCTGGTGGGCATCGACCTTTCGGATTACGGCAAAGATCTCGACGGCGCCCGCCTTTCGGACGCAGTGAACGCCGCCGCCTCGGTCGACGGGATCGCGCGCGTCCGCCTCGGCTCGCTTGAGCCGCACAATTTCACCGCGGAGGAGATCGCGCGGCTCGCTTCGTGCGAAAAGCTCTGCCCGCAGTTCCACCTCTCGCTGCAGTCCGGCAGCGACGAAGTGCTGAAGCGCATGAACCGCCGTTATACCGCGCAGGAATACGCCGCGATCGTCGGGGCGCTGCGCGCGTCGTTCAAAGACTGTATGATCACGACGGATATCATCTGCGGCTTCCCCGGCGAGACCGAAGAAGAATTTCTCGAAACCGTTGAATTCGCGAAAAAGATCCGCTTTGAAAAGGTCCATATTTTCCCCTACTCGTTAAGAGAGGGCACCCGCGCGGCAAAGATGCCGGATCAGATCACGAAGACCGTAAAAGACGGGCGCTGCGCCCGCCTCGCCGAGGTGTGCGGCGCGATCCGCAAAGAACTGCTCGCCGCTCAAATCGGCAAGGAATACGACGTACTGTTCGAAACGCCCTCCGGCGGAAAAATGCACGGCTACACGCCGAATTATATGCCCGTCTCCGTCGTCTCGGACGAGGATCTGCGCGGAACGATCCGCAGAGTGCGCATCCTCTCGGCGGACGAGAACGGGTGCGAGGGGGAACTCTGCCGAAAGACAGAAGCAATCGCCTGTAAATTCTGATTTGTCGCGCAGCGACAAATCAGAATTTAGGGATGAGGGATGAGTAATGAGGGATAAGGGCTTGTAAAATTTCATTTTAGCCTCAAAATAAGCAATAGCGCTAATTTCCCTTTAAAAACGGAGAATAAACCGAGGGGCAGAGCGTATCGTTGCAGTTCTCTCATCCCTAATCCCTCATCGCTCATCCCTGTAAATTCTGATTTAACGGCTTCGCCGTTAAATCAGAATTTATCCTGCCTCCACAAAAACAGTAGAAAACCATTAAAACACCGGATTTTCCGCGGCGCGGAAAATCCGGTGTTGCTTGTTTTATTTCGTTTTCAATCGGATCAGCCGACAAACGCCGATATATCAGTCGCCGATCGCGATCACGCGAACCGCAGGCGCGGGTTCGGCAACGCCCGTGATATCTTTATCGCTGCAGCTCAGTCTGATCTGCGTTTCCGTGTCGATATCTTCGGCCGCTTTAAACGTGAAGCGCGCGATGGTCATCGTATCGGAAGCGTACGGCGATTCCATGACGACCATGACGAACGCTGCGGAGCTGCCGAGCTTGCCGGTACTGATCTTCAGAGAATTATCAATCGAGGACGCCGCGTCAACGTATTCGAGCATCGCGGAATCCCATTCGAGCATGAAGGTTCCGCCGTTGAAGCCCTTCGCGTTCTTCATCACAGCCGTCACGGTAAACTCGCTGCCCGCGCTCACGTTATCCGGCATATTCAGCGCGAACGTCGGAACGTCTGCCGAAGACTCGTCGGCCTTTGCGGTCGTCGTATCGGTATTCGAGCCGTCCGAACGGAATTCCGCCGTTTTCATCGGATCGATCCGGCTCGCCATGCGCAGCGCGAGTCTCGCGTCGCCGGCCTTGATCTTGCCGTCCTGATCCACGTCCGCGGCCGCAAGCGCCATCGGTTCCGTGATCTGCTCGAGCTTCGCGGCGTGTCTGAGAATTTTGCGGGCGTCGGTCGCCTTGACCTTGCCGTCAAGATCCACGTCGCCGAGAGAAATGATCACGCTCTGCGGCTGATCGTCGGGAGCCTCCGTCGTGGGAGCTTCCGTAGTGGTGGGAGCTTCCGTCGTCGGCGCCTCTGTTGTGGGAGCCTCTGTCTTCGGAGCTTCCGTTGTAGGAACTTCCGTCTTCGGTGCTTCGGTCTCTTTGGGCAGAGCCTCGATCTTCTCGGTTCTGGTCGCGCCGCAGTCTTTGCAGGTGAAGAGCTTTTCACCCTCGACGCCGGGCGCGGCGGCTTTCACGGTCTTGCCCTCGTCCCACGCGTGCGCGGCTTTTTCCGTATGGCTTTCGTCGTTCGCGCAGACTCTTTCGTGTTGTTCGTCGTCCAGCTTTTCCCATTTGCCCCAGTCGTGGCCGAGCGCGGGAACAGATTCTGTCTTTGTCCCGCCGCAGACGCTGCAGGTAAAGGTCATTTCGCCTTCGGCTTCACAGGTCGCCTCTTTGGTGAGCTTGCCTTTATCCCACTCATGCGCGGCCTTTTCCGTATGGCTGTCGTCATTTGCACAAATTCTCTGATGTTGCTCGTCGTCCAGCTTCTCCCATTCGCCCCAGTCGTGACCGATCGCGGGGATCGCCTCGGTTATCTTACCCTTACATACGGTGCAGGTATAGGTCTTTACGCCGTCGGCCTCGCAGGTCGGTTTTTTGGTAACCTTACCCTTATCCCACGTATGCTCCTCTGTTTCGACGTGGGTCGCGTCGTTTTTGCAGACGCGCCGATGATTCTCATCGTCGACCTTTTCCCAGGCGCCCCAGTCGTGCCCGGCCGCGGGGATCGGCTCTGTCTTCGTCGCGCCGCAGACGGTGCAGGTAAAGGTCTTTTCGCCTTCGTCGTCACAGGTCGCCTTCAGGGTAACCTTGCCCTTGTTCCATGCGTGCGCTTCTGTTTCTTCAAAGAGACAGTCATTACAGTAACGCGCGTGCGACTCTTCGTTGAGGTTCTCCCAAGCGCCGAAGTCATGCTCGCCCGTTGCGGGAACCGCTTCGATCTTTGTCGCGCCGCAGACCGTGCAGGTAAAGGTCTTTTCGCCCTCGTCGCCGCAGGTGGGCGACAGCGTGATCTCGCCCTTGTTCCACTTGTGCGCTTTTGTTTCCTCCGCGCCGCAGACCGTGCAGCGACGGACGTGCTCCTCGTCGTCCTTTCTCTCCCAGTCGCCGTAGGTATGATCGGTCAGGGGAAGCGCCTGCGTCTCTTTGGCTTCGCAGATCGAGCAGACGCGCGTCTGCTCGCCCTCTTCGCTGCAGGTCGCCTCTTTGGTGGTTTCCCATTCGCCGTAAACGTGCTCGTGCTCGGTGCGCGCGGCGAAAATCAGGCTGTGTTCGCCCTCGCCCTTGCTGTTGACCGCGGCGACCTCGAATTCATAGGTCGTGGAGGCGTCGAGCCCTTCAACCTTATAGGTCGTCTCCGTGATCGCCGATTTATTGGCCTTTTTGCCGTTGACGTAGACGTTGTAGCTCTTCGCGCCATCGACCTCGCTCCAGTTCAGCACGACGCTGTTCGTCTCGATCTCGCCGGAGGAAATATTCTCGGGACGCAGGGGCTTGACGGTATCGACCGGGTTCCACTTGGCGTAGAGGGTCGTATCTTTTTTGACAAAGTTTTCAGCAAAATCCCACTTGGTCTTGCAAGCCTTATCCGCGTACCAGCCGTCGAAGATATAACCGAGAGCCGTCGGACTGATCGGCTCAATTACATAGTTGCCCGCGGGGGACATGACCTGATCCTCGGTCGGAGCACAGAGAAAATCCTCATCGTCGGGATCATTGTTGTCGAATTTTACCGTAACGGGCTTGAACTCCTTGATGTTATACGTCAGGTCAAGATAACCGACACGGTCTTTGATATAATGAACCGTATACTCATCGGCGATACCGCTGAAAATATCGCTGCCGACGCTTGTAGGCCAATGGCCGATGAAATAGATGTCTTTCAGTTGGCTCGCGCCGCTGAAAGCGCCAGTGCCAAGCGTGTTGACTTTAAAGGGAACGGTGAGCGTCTTGATCTGTGTGCCTGCAAAGGTATCCTGACCTATAGAGATCAGACCGCTGCCGAGTGTAACGGAAGTCAGGTTCACACACCCCTCAAAAGAACCATATTGTTCACTGTCTGTACCCCAATTACCGTAATTCGCGTCCCAGTGGCTAACGTATTGCGTGCTCAAATCCGTAACACCGTTGCCAATGACAGCTTTTTTCAGATTGTCACAGCCAAAAAATATCGCGGTCCCGAGCGTTGTCACATTGCTGGGAATATATATTTCCTCCAAAGCGTCGCAATCCGAAAATGACCAATTACCGATTGAGACAACACCGCTTCCGATTTTGATACTTGTTAAGGCTGTATCATTTTCAAACGCATCTGCGCCGATAGAAGTAACGCCTTTCCCGATCGTAACGGTTTCCAGCGCCTTGCAGTTTTTTAACACGCCGTAATCCATTGTAATCACATTATCCGGAATATCAATTGACGGCAAGCCTGAACCGGCAAAGCAATCTATACCGAGAGATTTAACTGCGCTGCCGATTTTGATCGTTTTCAGATTGACGCACCCTTCAAAACATCCGTATTGTTCGCTGTTTTGGCCCCAGTTTCCATAGTTTGCATCCCAGTGGCTGACATATTTTGTAGACAAACTGGTTATTCCGTTACCAATGGAAACTGTTTCAAGGTTATCACAGTGGAAGAATGCCGCACTGCCCAGGCTTGTAACGTTGGACGGGATTGAAATCTCTTTCAACGAATCGCAATTATAAAAAGCCCAGTCTCCGATGCTCAAGACGCCGGTGCCGATTGAAACCGTCTTTAAAGCGCTATCCTCTTCAAATACACAATGGCCCAAAGAAGCGACCGAATTCCCTATTTTTACAGTAGTTAATGCCGTATCGCCCATAAACGCATCATCGCCGATCGACGTAATTCCTGAGCCAATCGTCGCACGCTTCAATGCTTTGCAATTACGAAAAGCACCACGACTGATTGCGGCGTTTAAGTAATTCGGGATCGCTAAATCCGTCAACGCAGTTCCTGCGAAACAATCCTGATCTATCAATTCAATCGCCGTTCCGAAAGTCACATTCTTAAGACTGATGCAACCTTCAAAACACCCATAATACTCTCCACTGGTACCCCAGTTGCCGTAATTGGCATCCCAATGCGAAATATACTGTGTCGGCAAAGAAGTCAAACCGTTTCCAAGCGTAACATCCTGAATGGAATCACAGCCGAAATACACGGCCGTGCCCAAAGAAGTAACACTGTCGGGAATCGTTACGGAAAGAAGACTGTCGCACTGATAAAACGCCCAGTTACCGATTTTTTCAACTCCGTCTGGAATTTTAAAATCATACAGAGCCGTACATGCGTCAAATGCAGATGCACCGATATCTTTTAACTGTGATCCTTTTTGAAACGTTACGCTTTTTAAGGCGTCGCACTGGCAGAACGCATGATTCATAATCTGCTTCACATTTGCGGAAATCAGCACCGTCTGCAATCCCTTACAATTTCGGAACGCTTCGGGATTGATGCTTCTGACGCTTGCGCCGACCGTAACGGTCTGGATCGCGCTGTTGTCCTTAAACGCGCTTGCGCCGATCCAGATCACGGGGCAGCCGCTGAAAGACGACGGAATCGCAATGCTCGCCGCAGTCCCCGTATACTTATAAAGAAAAGCGTACGTATCCCCGGGCAGCTCAAGCGCGTTATCCCAATCGGTAAAAGCCTCTTTACTGACAAGGATATACTGATAATCGCCCTCTGTCTGGATCTCAAAATCCGTACCGTTGTAATTAACGCTCTCCGCAAACGACGTGACCGTCAACAGCCCCGTCATCAGCGCAAAACAAAGCAATACAGACAGTATTTTTTCTGATGGTTTGTCTCATTTTTTTGCCTCCGTTGCAAAAAATTTGTCTGAAATGACTTTTTAATTATAGGTCAGTTTCGCCTTGTTGTCAATAGTGTGTTCAAAAACAATCATAATTGTATTTACAATAAAGAAAAAAGGACACAAACTGAAGGCGTCGAAAAAGCAAAAAAAAACAGCCTGCGATCGCGATCACACGGCGCGGCCGGCAGACTGTTTCCGTATAAAAATCAGAATCTCAATGAAGCGAGATACGGTCTGTGATCCGACGCGACGACGGGCGGGATATCCGCCGAGACGACCGTCAGATCCTTTGTCGTGAACAGATAATCGATTTTTTTGACGGGCTTGTCCGAGGGGAAGCTGAGCCGGTTCTCGCCGAGCGCGGACGCCGTATCCGTCATTTTTTCACGGATCGGATCGAGCAGCGGATCTTCGGGCGTGACGTTGAAATCGCCCATCAGGATGAAACGATCCTCTTGAATAAGAGGCAGAATCGTCTTCACCGCGTTTTCGTGCTCGTCCGGGTTCAGCCCGAAGTGCGTTACCGCGACGTCAAGATCCCCGCCGTCCGTTTCGGCGGTGCAGAGAAGAACGCAGCGCGTTTCATAATATCCGTCGTATCCCCGCGGTTCGGGGTCGGGTATGATGACGGTCCTTTTGTTTTTCAGCGGGAAACAGGAAAGGATCGAATTTCCGTAAACACCTCCCCACGGCAGATAGATCGCCTCGGCGAAATACCAATCCATACCGAGCTTGTCGGCAAGAATTTCCGCCTGCGGAAGCTCGGAATAATTGCTTCCTGTGCCGTAGGTCTCGTTCAGCCCGACGATATCCGCGCCGAGCTCTTCGATCGTCCGGGCGAAAAAGTCGTAATCCACCTTTTGGGAATAAAACTCTGCAAAATGCTGCACGTTATACGATGCGATCTTCATTTCCATATCATCTCTCCACGATCACGGTACCGTCCGGCTTCACGGTGATACGGTCGCCGTCCTGCACATATTCGAGAAATTCGTCTCCGAGCTGATCCACGGTGGGCATTTTCGCGTTCTCGCTCCATACGTCCGCGAGCACCGCTCCCGCCGCGGCAAGCGAATCGATCTCTTTGGAGAACAGCAGGCAGGCGGGCGCTTTCGCGCTCATAACCGCGGAATAAAGGAACATTCCGCCTGTGGTCGAGCCGATGGTCTGCGGCAGGCAGAGCGCCTTATCCTGCAGCGTCTTCTTGTAAATATCGGGATTGCTCTGATCGACGCACTTCGTTTTTGACTGAATAAACATCATCTGCATGCTCGCGAGGGTGTTGAAGCCCTGCTTCGTCACGACGGCTTCCGCGGTGACCTCGCCCGGCGCTACGGGACGGCCCTTGAATTCCTTCGTCATGTTATTTGCCCTCCTTGGTGATGATGTTCAGGATCTCGTCGTTGGAATAGAACCGCGCCGTGGTATATGTGCGCAGTTTGTTCGAGCTCGTGATCACGGGCTGATGCTGCCACAGGGGATTATCCATAAACATCAGCGGGCAGATATAGCTGACGATCACGCCGGTTTTTTTGAGCCGCGGCGCGTACTGCGTGCGGGCGAACTCCTTCATCACGCCCTGCGACGTGGTGAACACCGTCGGGATCAGCACTTTCTCATTGCCGGCTTCTTTGAGGCCCGCTTCGATCCTGACGGTCCAGTCGATCAGCTGTTCGAGCGTCATATGCGGGCAGCCGAGGAAGCAGAGCTTCGGCTTCGCGCCGGGATCCTTCCAGACGCAGGGATAGCCGTTTTTCACCCGTTCAAGCTCCGCGTCGTCCACAACGTAGACCTTCGCGTCCTCCCGGATCAGCCGCTCGCCCTGTTTTTTCGCCTCCGGCGTGAGGTTTTCGATATGATACAGCCCCACCGCCCCGTTGGAGGCGGTCGCCGCGCCGAAATCCTTCAGATACGTTTTCACGCCGTCGGTCAGCTCCGTGCCGAGATAAGCGTCCAGCCCCCGGATATAAGGCACGTCCTCCATGACCTTCATGCCGATCGCCGAGCCGAGGATCTGCGCGTCCGGCAGCTTCGTCGTTTTCAGCTCCACGATCCAGTCCGCTTCTCTGCCCTCGTCGGTCAGCAGGCCGAAATACGGGACGCACCCGGCGATCGAGCCGAACAGCTCGATAATGCCGGAGTTGCGGTTGCAGCGCGCGCCGAGCACGGAATTCGCGTAAACGACGGCGGAGGATTCCGCCCACGAGAGCACGTCGCCCTCTTTCGGCACGTTGCCGGTCTGATCGAGATAGCAGGTGCAGGTATAGGAATCCTCATTCAGCAGACCGAGCTTCTCAAGCTGTTTCTCATATCTGCCCTGTTTGCCGAAAATAAACTTCGCCGCCGCCTTCTGAACCGGGGACTGCGGCACATTCTTGTCGTACGGGCGCGGATCGCAGGTGAATTTCTGCCCGGAAACACATCCCTCGTCGATCAGCTTCTGATAAAGGTCAAAAACCGGACCGAGAAACGTCAGCCCGAACGAGAGCACAAGATGCCCGTATTCGCCCGTGACCGGAACCATTTTTTCCGCGCCGAAAATCTCTCCGCAGCGCACGAGCGTCTCCATGACCTTCGCCATCGTCTCGCCCTTTTCGCCGTTCAGCAGCGCCTGCTGCTCGGGGGTAAGGATCATAACAATTCCTCCATTCAAAATCGGTTTTTATGCAATTATTTTATCCGCCTTACAGTCTCAGATCCGCCTTGTAGCTGTATATCGACCAGACGCGCTTGCCGTCGATCTCCTTCAGACCGGCGATCAGGGTGCCGGTATCGCTGAGCGCGCGGCTCAGATCATAATCGTAATAGAAATATCCGATCGTGAAGGAATATCTGCCGTCGGACAGGCGCTCTTTGCTGATGATCCTGCCCCCGGGGCGGCTGTCAAAGCCGTATCCGAAATCGGCGAAATAAAAATACCCGTCGCGATACGCGCAGTAATTCAGATCCGATACAAACTCCCGCGGGTTGATCTCATTCGTGTTCAAAACGTTTTTCAGCACCCAGTTCAGCTTTTTCTCCGGATACTTCAGATACACATGATCCGACAGGTACAGATCCGAGAACGGATCGTTCGAGGCCTTATACGTGACGCGTTCGGGCATCCCGAAGTAGTGAATATAGATCATGCTGTAGGTGAGGAAGAAAAGATAATCTCTGTTGCTCTTCGTGCTCCGGCTGCCCGCTGTATAATCCGTAACGGCTCTGTATCCCGAACCGACCTTTTTTTCCCTGAAAAACGTATAAGACATCGCGTTCAGCAGGGAATCGGCGTCAAAATCCGTGCCGAGATCGTCAAAATCTGCGTTTGTCGCGGTCAGAAACTCGGACGCGGGCTTTGTTGTGGTCACGGTCGTCGGCCTTGTGGTAGTCACGGTTGTCGGCTTTGTCGTGGGCACGGTCGTCGGCTTTGTCGTGGGCACGGTCGTGTTCGGCGCCTTGCCGAACGAATCGAGCTTCGCTGCGACTCTGAGGATTTTTCTCGCGTCGGCGGCGCGAACAACATTATCTGCGTCCGCGTCGGCGGCTTTCTTTTGCCGGTCGGTGGGCTTCAGAAGCCCCGCCGCCATGCGCAGCACAAGACGCGCGTCGGCAGCTGTGACTTTTCCGTTCCCGTCCACGTCGCCGGTCATCACGTCGGAGGTCGCGCCTTTCTGAATACGGATGCTTTTTGTCAGCGTCGACGGCGCGTTGACGCCCGCAAAATCATTCTTCGCCACCGCGACCCGGAACTCCGCCGTGCTTTTTCCCGCGCCGGAGAGCACTTTGAATTGATAAACGGCAATATCCATTGAGGATGTTTTGCATTCATCCGAAAATAACATGGCGCATCTGGACTGACCTTTTTTCTGCTCGTTGTTGAAGGAAGCTCTGTCTGCCGGACCCTTTGTCGCGGACGTCAGCTCGAAGACGTCGGGATCCCAAAAAAGATCAACCGTGCCGGCAAAAAAACCCGCTGCGTTTTTCAGACAGGTTTTCACCGTCAGCGTTTCGCCTTCGCTGCAGGACGAGGGGATCTCCATTTCGAAATACGCGGATTTCGATTTCGCGGCGCCGAGCTTCGCGCCGCCCTCGGAATACTTCGCCGACGCCGCGAACGGAACCAGCGTCAGCAGCATCAGCGCCGCTAGAACGGCGCAGAAAGCTCTGTGTGACTTTGGTGATTTCATAGATATGCCTCCCATCAGCATTATAGAATTATTATATCATATCTCCGCCGAATTGCAATAGGGCAATACCGCATAAAGAACGCCTTCCGATCAATAAACCGCGTCGTCTCGGACCGCCGAATGAAGGAAATGACGCCGGCTGCGTTTTCCGTCCGCAATTCCGATTCTTGCCTCTTGTAATTCCGGTTCTTGTATGTTATTATTAAAATACTTAGAAAGGAGTGCTTTCGTTTTGATTACTTTTAATGAAGAAAAGAAACTTTTTAAACTCGACACCCCCGCCTCGTCCTATATCATGGGCGTATACGAGGCGGACCTTCTGCTCTGCCTCTATTACGGCAAACGCCTGCCGGACGACAACGTATGGGCGCTCGCCCGCCGCAATATCAGCGCGTCGTTCAGCCCCGTCGTGCCCGAGATCAGGGATCACTGGTATTCGACCGACGCCGCGCCGATGGAATATCCGGTCAACGGCAGAGGCGACTTCCGTCTTTCGGCGCTGTCCGTCAAGAATAAGGACGGCAACACCGTCACGGATCTGCGTTATGTATCGTATGAGATCACGCCCGGCAAGCCGGATATGAGCCCGCTGCCGCATCTTTATTGCGAAAACGACGCCGACTGCGACACCCTCGCGATCACGATGCGCGACGCGTATACGGGCGTCGAGGCGGTGCTGTATTACACCGTGTTCAACACCTGCGACGTGATCGCGAAGCACGTCGTTATAAAGAACGGCGGCGCAGACGCCGTGATCCTCGACCGCGCGCTGAGCGCGGGCGTCGACCTGCCGGCGATGGATTACGACCTGATCACCCTCTGGGGCAGACACGTCAAGGAGCGGCAGTTCGAGCGCAGGCCTCTTGCGCACGGCATTCAGGGCGTGCATTCAAAGCGCGGCGTTTCCTCGCACGCGCAGAATCCCTTCGCGGCGCTGATCTCGACCGGCGGCGGAGAGGACGTCGGCGACGCCTACGGCTTCAACCTCGTTTACAGCGGCAACTTCGAGATCGCGGCGGAGGTCGACCACAACGCCTCGACGCGCGTCGTGATGGGGATCGATCCCACCGATTTTGAATGGAATCTCGCGCCCGGAGAAAGCTTTACGACCCCCGAGGCGGTTATCGTTTATTCCGATGAAGGTCTCGGCAAAATGAGCCGCACCTTCCACAAGGCGTATTCGGAATATCTGATCCGCGGCAAGTATAAGAAAGCAAAGCGCCCGCTGCTGATCAACAGCTGGGAGGCGGCGTACTTCGATTTCGATACGGATAAGCTCATTTCCTTTGCGCAGAGGGCGAAGGAGACCGGCATCGAAATGCTCGTCATGGACGACGGCTGGTTCGGCAAACGCAACGACGACACCACCTCGCTGGGCGACTGGTACATCAACACCGATAAGCTCGATATGGCGCGTCTTGTGGACACCGTGCACGCGATGGGGCTCAAATTCGGCATCTGGTACGAGCCGGAGATGATCTCGCCCGTTTCCGATCTGTATCGCGCGCATCCCGACTGGGCGGTACACGTGCCGGGCAGAGAGAATTCCCCGGGCAGACAGCAGTACGTGCTCGACGTCTCACGCGAGGACGTGCGCGACAATATCTTCGGGCAGATGTGCTCCGTTCTGAAAAATTATAAGATCGACTATCTCAAGTGGGATTTCAACCGCAACGTCTCCGAGGCGGGTTCCGCGCTTCTTCCGCCGGAGCGCGCGCACGAATTCTTCCACCGTTTCATTCTCGGCACCTACGATCTGATGGATCGCTTCACGAAGGAATTCCCGGATATCCTGTTCGAGAACTGCTCGGGCGGCGGCGGCAGGTTCGACCCCGGTATGCTCTATTTTTCGCCCCAGATCTGGACCAGCGACAACACCGACCCGATCGAGCGGCTGATGATCCAGTTCGGCACGTCTCTGTGCTATCCCGCCTCGACGATGGGCGCGCACGTTTCCGCCTGCGGCAGAACGGGCTATAGGACCAAGGGCGACGTGGCGCTCTGGGGCACCTACGGCTATGAGCTTGACCCGAACAAGCTCTCCGCTGAGGAAAAACAGATCGTCAAAGAGCAGGTCGCGGAATATCATAAATACTATCGGCTGATCCGCGAGGGCGAGCTTTACCGCCTGATCGCGCCGTGGGACAACGCCTTCCGCTGCGCGTGGAGCTTTGTCTCGCAAGATAAGAGCGAAGCGCTCGTGACCGTCGTAACGATGCGTCAGACGCAGGAGGAGCTTTTCCGCCTGAAGCTCAAAGGGCTCGATCCCGGGAAATACTACAGGAACGAGGCGGACGGCGAGGTTTATTCCGGCGCGCTGCTGATGTACGCGGGCCTTGAGCTGACGGATCTCTGCGGCGACGACGGAACGAGCTTTAAAGTTTACTTAAAGGAAGTATAAATTCTGATTTGTCGCTGCACGACAAATCAGAATTTACAGGCATTAGGCATCGGGCATTAGGCAATAGACCTGTCAAATATACGCTGTGCGCCTCGGTTGTTATCTAAGTAACCGCTGATTAATTCACATCTGAAGATTCGGCACGCACCTTGCTTGCATCTTTCCCGTCGTATCGCCCAAAAATCCCTTGAAAGGCGACAGCCTTCCTGCGGTCTTTTTGAACAATCTGACGAAAAATCTGACGGCGCAATCTGCGCACCGGAATTAATCAGCGCTTACCTAATGCCTATTGCCTGATGCCTATTGCCTAACATCCCGATAAATCAGACTTTGAACGGAGGCAAATATGATCCTGAAAAAATCTATCTCAGTATTTCTTTCCCTGCTGCTGGTCCTCTCCGCCGTTTCCCTGTCGCATGCCATCGCAGAAGACGGCTATGCGACGATAGAGGCCGCGGGTACATATCTGCGCGAGCGGATCAAGGCGCACGATGCGGAGATCCGGCTCACGTATCTCGGCAAAACAAGCGATATTTCCGAGACCTATTTCACCGATCTGATCGATCTGATCCTGGATGAGGCGTTCCGGCATACCGGCGTTCCGGATGAGGGAAGCTATATTCACAGTCATCACGAAGCGGTCAACACGTCGCTGAGCGCACAGATCGCCGGAGACGTCTGCATTGTGTATCTGACGTTCGGAATCGAATACCGCACCACCCTCGAACAGGAAGCCGAAACGACGGCGAAACTGCTTGAAGTGCGGAAAGAACTCGGGCTGGACGGGAAGAACGATTATGAAAAAGTTCTTGCGATCCACGATTATATCATCGATCATGTGACCTATGATTACGAACACGTCGATGATGAGAACTATCTGCCGCAGTTTACCGCCTGCGCCGCGCTGCTGGACGGCGTCGCCGTCTGCCAGGGCTACGCGACGCTGATGTATCGTATGCTGCTGGCGGAGGGGATCGACTGCCGTTTTGTGACCGGTTATGCCAACGGCGGTCCGCATGGCTGGAATATCGTAAAACTCGGCGATTACTATTATAACGTCGACGCTACCTTTGACGACGGCGAAGGCATGGATCGCTACGAGTGCTTCCTGAAATGCGAGAAAAGCTTTTCGGACCACCTGCCCGATCCGGAGTTTCAGACAGACGAATTCCGGACGGCGTATCCGATATCGCCGACGGATTATTCCGGCGACGGAACGGAGCTGCCGGAGAACCCCGGCATAATCGCAGAACCGACCACCGCAGAACCGACGACCGAAGAGCCGACCACTGAGGAGCCGACCACCGAGGAGCCGACCACCGAAGAGCCGACAACTGAGGAGCCGACGACCGAGGAGCCGACCACCGCAGAGCCGACCACCGCAGAGCCGACAACAGAGGAGCCGACGACCGAGGAACCGACGACTGCGGAACCGAC
>JAFRPB010000075.1 GCA_017429345.1 Clostridia bacterium
ATCGCGAATCTGAGCTGGAAGAAATTTTTAACTACAGTAAAAGTATCTTCAACATTCGTGGTAGGTTCGACATAAGAAGTGGTGATCTCGTCTACGTATTCCATAATAATCCTCCGATTCATTATTTCTTATCTTAATTATACACAACATATCGCAATAGTCAATAGAAAAAACACAAATACAGGTAAAATTAATAAATTAACAACAATTTTATCTAATTTTTATTTTTAATTACGCCTTCCGTGATCGCCCGCAGAGCCAACGCCCCTATACTGTTGCCGAGCGTTACGATCAGCAGAAACAAAATCGACCGCCCCGCATACGAGGCGGAATCAACCGCGAATACACAGTAGCACATATCTGCGATACTGTGTTCAAAACCGCTGAGAATAAAAACCGCGACGCACATCACAACTCCGAAGATCCCGCTTATCGTATCTTTATGCCTCCTGAAGTTTTCAACCGCGGCATACATCAGTATTCCGCAGAAGAAAGAGAGGATCAGTACGGATATAAAGCTTTTTTCGAGCTTTGCGTTTACCATTTTCAGTGCCGTTTCGTGCAGCTCCGGACGAGCGATACGAACCAGCGCGCCGGTCAGAATGCAGCCGATAAAGTTTCCGACCCAAATCGTGAGACAGTCCGGATGATTCTTATTTGATACAATGTACCCGATCTTTCCCGTAAACAGATTCAGTCCGAACGAACAGATACTGAACAGACCTACGGTAAACATCAACGCGCCGACGACTTTGTTTTCAGATGCGAGAAATACCGTAGCGCCGATACCGATCATGATCCCCGCGCCGATCGCCTTCAGGAGCGTATCAAAAAACTGCGCCGCTTTTTCATTTTCCATGCTGTCCATCCTCTTTCTTTTACGGTCGACTGTCTACGGTCAACCGGCAACGAGTTCACGATCTCACGACTTCACGACATCATTATACATTTTTTTTTTCTGCAATGTCAAGCGTTTTCGTCTTGCCGAATCGAAATTAATATGATATGATAATTATATTAATAAGAGCGTAGATCGGAGGCGATAGAATGAAGACCGAATTTAAACGTATTTCTCTTTATGCGTCCGACGGAGCGAAAACAGCGGCGGATATTTTCATTAAAGAGCTCACAGACCGCGGCGTTGTCTGCGGCATGACGGACGACCGTGCCGCTGCCCATATCGCGCTGCAATGCGCGTCTTTTGACGCAAAAGACCGTTATCGCGTCGAAGATACGGACGGCGGGTACGTTTTCTCTGCGCAGGGCGTGCGCGGGCTGCTTTTCGCGGTCGGCACATTTCTGCGCAAGACGGTTTATTCCGACGGAAAATGCATGCTCGTCTGCGACATCACCGGCGATTATTTTCCGCGCAAGCCGATCCGCGGGCATCAGGTCGGCTACCGTCCGACGGCGAATTCCTACGAGGCGTGGGACGAAGAGCAGTACCGGCGGTATTATCTTGATATGATGTATTTCGGCGCGAACACGGTCGAGCACATCCCCGGCGACGCTGGCAGCGCGAAAAATGAACTGATGAAATACTCTTCGCCCGATATGTGCGCGATCGCGTCCCGGATCGCCGACGAATTTGATCTTGACGTTTCACTCTGGATGCCGAATTCCGAAGCGACGGACGAAGAGGCGCTTTCGAAAAAAGAACCCGTGTTCGCCGCAATTCCCCGCATCGACGCCGTATTCATCCCGGGCAGCGACCCCGGCGATCTTGCGCCCGATCTTTTGTTTCACCGCGCGGAAATCCTATCGGAAGCGCTGAAGAAATATCACCCGGACGCGCAAATCTGGATCTCGGCGCAGGCGCCGCACTCATCGCCGGACTGGGGCGACGCGTTTATCCGCGAGATCGAAAAAAAGCCGCACTTTGTCTGCGGCGTGATCCAGGGCCCGAACCGCGCCATGGAGCTTGACGAATTGAGAAAGCGCGTCCCGGCCGGGTATCCCATCCGCCTGTATCCCGATATCACGCACAACGTGCGCTGCGAATACCCCGTGCACTTCCCCGACGACAACTGGCATTACGCATGGAAAGCGTCGCTGAGCCGTGAGAGCGTCGATCCGCGCGCGAAGGAGATGCGCCGTATCCATCGCATGACGAGCCCTTACGTCGTCGGCTCGGTCAGCTACAGCGAGGGGATCAACGACGACTTCAATAAAATGATCTGGTCGGCTATGGATTGGTCCGGCGACGCCGACCTGCGCGAAAGCGCGCTTGACTACGCGCGGCTGTTCTTCCCGGGGTGCGATCCCGAAACTGTCGCCGACGCGCTGCTCGGGCTTGAGCAGAACTGGGAGAGCGCGCCCGAGGAGAGCGCCCCGGTCGAACCGACGCTTGAAAAATGGCTGTCGCTCACCGACGACGACCCGACGATCTTCGGCAACTGGCGCTATGTGATGCATCTATTCCGCGCTTCCTGTGACGCGCTGATCCGCAGACGCAGGATCTTCGATCTGTCGCTCATCGCCGAAGCGCGCGCCGCCGCAGAAACAGAGAGCTTCGATTCGGTGCTGGATATTCTTTCAAGGGAATATCCCGAAGATATCACGGATCTGCGCACAAAACTCAATGAATACGCTGCAATTCTCTTTGAGCAGATCGGTCTTCAGACCGACGTTTCACACTTCATTGCCAGCGGATGGGAGCGCGGTGCGGTCCTCGATACGATCGACAACCCGCTGACCGACAAAGAGTATTATATTGAAAAGCTTTCGCACGTTCCGGCAGGGCTTCCGAAGAAAGTATTCATGCAGAAGCTATTCGGCAGAACGAAGACCGCGGAAGGCGAACTGTATTATTCCGTCGCGCTTCACGGGCTCGAAGGCGCCGGCTGCGCGCAGGAATATTTCCCCTATCTGAATTTTATCGCTGATAATCCGACAAGACGCGGCCTTCTGCCGGCCGGATGCTTCGATATTTTCGACAACTACACGTTCCGCCTGAAGACAGGCGGGCTTGACGGATCGGCGCATTACATTCTGCGCGTTGTCTATGCGTCGAAAAAAAACGGATCGGCGCATCACAGGATCACGGTCAACGGCACGCTCGTTTACGAGGGCGCGCAGTTCGGCAGACGCGACAAAGAATATGACGCGCTGTTCCTGCCCGAAGGCCTGGAAAGCGCGGTATACGAATTCCCCGGCAGCCTGTTTGATAACGGATGCGCCGAGATCGCGCTTTCTGAGCCGACGATGGGCGTGATGTTCACGGAACTATTTCTTAATAAGAAAGGAAGAATCTGAATGAAACTCAAAACGATCGTCAAAGCGAGTATTCTTGCCGCAGGCGCTGCCGCCGCCGCTCCGTTGATCAAAAAAAAGCTCGACACGCCGCAGGGAAAGCAATTTCTGTATGAAGCGGCGGACAAGACCGCCGCCGGGATCCTCACCGGCGTCGCCGCGATCCTGCCGACCGACAAGCCGGGCGATATCCTCGACTTCACATCGACGCCGGAATTCCCCGGCACACAGGAATTCATCGACGCCCCCGCCGACGGCGCGAAATGGTCGCTCGGCTTCGCTAAGGCGAGCATTCTGCCGGAGAACGTATACGACGACATTTATTATCTCGGCGGGTATCTCGCTTATCCGCCCAACAGAGTCGACGGCGTGCTCGACGATCAGATGATCCGCGTCTTTGCGCTCGACGACGGTTCCGGCCGCGGGAAAGCCGTTTTCGCCGTGATCGACTGCGTCGGCATCTCGAACCACGACGTAAACGAGATCCGCTCGCTCGTGCGCGATTTCGCACAGGAGAACAACATCGTCAGCATCAACGTCAGCGCGACGCACTCGCATTCATGTATCGATACGCTCGGTATCTGGGGCGAGCTGACGACGGCGCTGAAGACCAACCCCGTCAAGGTACTCTCCGGCGAGAACGACTTCGTCTCCGGCAGAAACGAAGCATTCATGCAGAACTTAAAAGAAACCGCCGCGCGCCTTGTCCGCGAAGCGGTCTCGGATATGAAGCCCGGCAAACTGTTCGCGGGCATACGCGACGCGTCGCAGTACGCCCGCGACAAGCGCCCGCCTGAGGTCACGATGGGCGAGATGACGACGCTGCTGTTCCGTCCCGATGACAGCTCCGCGCCGACCCGCGCAGTCTTTTTCGCTGCGCACCCGACGCAGTTCGGAGAAAAAAATAAGATCGTCAGCGGAGACTTCCCGTATTATCTCTGCGAGCGCGCCGAAGAGGACGGAGAAAACGCGATCTATTTCCAGGGCGCGCAGCTCGCCGTCGCGACCGAGCGCGGCAAGGGCAACACGCCGGAAGGCCTTTCCCGAAACGAAAGCATCCGCGCATACGGACGCGCGCTTGCGGAATACAGCGCCGGAACGAAGCTTGCCGAGCTCCCGCCGATGCTCAATATTCGCCACAAAAAGATCCTCCTGCCGCTCTCAAACAAGATTTTCCTGCTGCTTGAGCGCCTGCATGTGATCGACCACGACGCGGTGATCTGCTCGGGCAAAAACGATATGATGCTCGTCAGCGACATCGGCTTCGCACAGCTCGGCGGAGATATCCGCATCGCGATGCTGCCCGGCGAGACAGCGCCGGAGCTGGTGATCGGCGGCTGTGCCGGGGCGCAAGAAAGCTATTCCGGCGAAGCATGGGGATATCCGTCTCTTGAGGAGATTGTCGGCGGTAAGCTTGCCGTGATCGGCCTTTGCAACGACGAGATCGGATATATCGTCCCCGACAACGATTTCGGTTCGATCGCCGCGCCCCTGCATTATGAGGAAAGCGTCTCGCTCGGCAAAAACACAGCATCAAAGCTTGTGAAAGAATTCGGCGCAATGATGAACAAACTTTAATGACAGGTGATGAAAATGCAGATTGAATCCGTTATTCCGCCCCAGGCCGGCCGTCGCTTCAAGGCGGCGCTGTTCGATTTCGACGGCACGCTCAGTCTGATCCGCGAGGGTTGGCAGGGGGTGATGATTCCGTATTTCTGCGAAGAGTTGAATGCTGCGCCGGGATATGTATCCGACAGGGAATCGACCGCCGTCGTTACCGAATTTGTCGACCGTCTCACCGGCAAACAAACAATCTTTCAGTGTATCGCTCTTGCCGATGAGATCTCACGCCGCGGCGGCACGCCTAAAGATCCGGCGGAATACAAATCGGAATATCTTCGTCGGTTGATGCAGAAGATCGACTGGCGAAGAAAAGGACTTGCCGACGGCACGATCGAACGTGATTCTCTTATCGTAAACGGCGGCGCGCGCTTTGTAAATGCGCTCAGACGCGCCGGGCTTGAGATTTTCTGCGCCAGCGGAACAGATCAGCCTCAGGTTCGCGAAGAGGCCGCTCTGCTCGGTTTTGACAGGTTTTTCGGCGAAAATATTTTCGGTGCAAGAGACGAAGACGCCTCCGCCTGCGCGAAAGAAGCCGTGATACGACGTCTGATTCATGAACGGAACATCCAGCCCGGGGAACTGCTCTCTTTCGGCGACGGGTATGTGGAGATCGAGCTTGTTTCCTCTATCGGCGGATATGCCGTAGGCGTCGCCACAGATGAAAAACACGGCGGTATTGACGAAGGAAAACGCACAAGGCTTCTGAACGCCGGCGCAGGGGCGATCATCGCGGATTTTTCAGACGCCGAAGCGATTCTGTCTTATCTCGGAATAAAAGAAGGAGACAACGATGATTTATAAAAGATTTCAGGATATTGAGCTTTCCGCGCTCGGCATGGGCGCGATGCGCCTGCCTACGCTCGGTAAAGACAGTGATATTGACAGGGAAACCGCTATTCAAATGGTGGATTACGCGATGGAACACGGCGTAAACTACTATGACACCGCGTGGGGCTACCACGGCGGCAATTCCGAGCTTGTCATGGGCGAGGCTCTTTCGAGGCACCCTCGCGAAAAGTTTTATCTCGCGGATAAATTCCCCGGCTACAGTCTGAAAAATATGCCGAAAGTCAAAGAGATCTTTGTCAAACAGCTTGAGAAATGCCGTGTGGATTACTTTGATTTCTATTTATTCCATAACGTCTGCGAATTGAATATCGACGCATACCTCGATCCGAAATTCGGTATTTATCCCTATCTGATCGAACAGCGAGACAAAGGCAGCATCAAACATCTCGGTTTTTCCGCCCACGGGAGCGTCGAGGTCATGAAACGCTTTCTTGACGCTTACGGCAGTGATATGGAATTCTGCCAGCTTCAGATCAATTTTCTCGACTGGGAATTTCAGCATGCGAAAGAAAAAGTCGCGCTGCTGAACGAATGGAAAATTCCGGTATGGGTAATGGAGCCTCTGCGCGGCGGAAAACTCTGCAAACTTGACGATGCGTATGAAACCCGGCTTCGCGCGATGCGGCCCGACGAGACAACGACCGGGTGGAATTTCCGCTTTATCCAGTCGCTTCCTGAGGTCGTCGTTACCCTTTCGGGTATGTCCGATCCGATTCAGATGGCGCAGAATATCGGCATATTCGAAACCGAAGCGCCGTTGAATAAAGAAGAATTCGACGCGCTGCAGAAAATCGCCGCAAGTATGCTTCAAAAAAAGACAGTTCCGTGTACCGCCTGTCATTATTGCGTGGATCACTGCCCCATGGGGCTTGATATCCCGCATCTTCTGTCGCTGTATAACGAACACGCGTTCTCCGACGGCGGTTTCATTGCTCCGATGGCGCTTGCCGCGATCCCGGCCGATAAGCAGCCGGATTCCTGCATCGGCTGCGCAAGCTGTTCCGCCGTTTGCCCGCAGCAGATCGATATTCCCGGTACGATGACGGATTTCAAAAATATACTCGGAAGGTAATTACAGGATGTATAAGCTCAAAAAAAGAGACGGATTCGCCCGCCGAGGTGAATTTACGACGCCGCACGGAACAGTTCAGACGCCGTGTTTTATGAACGTCGCCACCTGCGGCGCGATCAAAGGCGCGCTTTCCGCCTACGACCTGAAGGATATCGGGTGCCAGATCCAGCTCTGCAATACCTATCATATGCATCTGCGCCCCGGCGACGAGCTTGTCAAAGAACTCGGCGGCGTTCGGAAATTCACCGGCTTTGACGGTCCCGTACTAACGGACAGCGGCGGATTTCAGGTTTTTTCCCTTGCGAAGCTTCGGAATATCAAAGAAGAAGGCGTAACCTTCGCCTCGCACATCGACGGTCACAGGATTTTCATGGGACCGGAGGAAAGTATGCGCATTCAGTCAAATCTCGCGTCGACGATCGCCATGGCGTTTGACGAGTGCGTCGAGAACCCCGCGCCGCGGGATTACGCCGAGAAATCCTGCGCGCTGACCGAAAGATGGCTGTACCGCTGCAAAGACGAAATGGAGCGACTGAACGCCAGATACGACACGCTGAATAAAAAACAAATGCTGTTCGGCATCAATCAGGGCGCTACATACGACGATCTTCGTGTCTCAAACATGAAAAAAATAGCCGGTCTGGATCTCGACGGCTACGCGATCGGCGGCCTTGCCGTCGGCGAACCCGCCGAGGTGATGTACCGGATTATTTCCGCTGTGGAACCCTTCGCCCCCGCGGACAAGCCGCGCTACCTGATGGGCGTTGGCACGCCGGTCAATATTCTTGAAGGCGTAAAGCGCGGCGTTGATCTTTTCGATTGCGTAATGCCTTCACGAAACGCTCGTCACGGTCATCTTTTTACGATGAAGGGCATCATAAACATCAATAACGCAAAGTACGAACGCGACGACACGCCCATCGACGGAGAATGCGGCTGTCCCGTTTGCGCCAGACATACCCGTGCGTATATACGGCATCTGTTCAAAGCAAAAGAAATGCTCGCGATGCGTCTGTGCGTGATGCACAATCTGTATTTCTACAACAACCTGATGCGAATGATCCGCGATTCCCTCGACGAGGGCACCTTCGGAGCATTTTACGAGACTTACGCTCCGATTCTCGATCGCAGAATATAATTTTTTTGTTTTTTGTCTTGCAATATCAAATAAATATATGTATAATTAAAATACTTTATTTTGGAGGACACGAAAAATGATTTTCAATTATCTTTTACCCCTGTGCGGTCTGGCCGGCACAAGCGCGACTGCAGCGGACAGTTCTGCGGCAAAAGGCAGCCCGTATTTCACGATCGCAATGATGGTCGGTCTTTTTGCCGTTATGTATTTTGTGATGATCCGTCCCCAGCGCAAACGCCAGAAGGAAGAACAGAATATGCGTGATTCCATTCAGATCGGCGACGAGATCACGACCATCGGCGGCATTTACGGCAGAGTCGTCACCGTTAAGGACGATTCGCTTGTGATCGAGACAGGTTCCGACCGCGTTAAGATGAAGATCACGCGATGGGCGATCCAGACAAATAATACGGCGCAAGAGCGCGTTGACAAAGAAAAGGAAGCGCTCAAAAAGGCGCAGGAGGCCGAAAAGGAAGCCCGCAAAAACGGCGAAGGCAGAAAGAGCCGCAAAGAAAGAAAACAGAAAGACGACAGCGACGAATAAGCCGCGATCAAAAAAAACACGCCGCACGGCGTGTTTTTTTGATATCCGAATCCTCAGGATCTAACCGACAAACAGGTCCCAGGGGATCTGCGCGTTTTTACTCTTCGTGATAATATCGTCGATATGCAAAAGAAGCGGAAAATCATCAAGGTTCGCATCTCCCTTTTCCGCCCGGATACGGATCGCTCTGCCGACGCGCTCGGCGACGACAAGCGATTCAAGCGTTACGCCTGAAAGCTTACGCTTTGCCTCGTCGATCGTCAACCCCTCGCCGAGCAGAATACCCACAAGGCGCGTTCTGCCGCCGTAGACCGTCACATACAGATCACCGACGCCGACCGAAAGATTATCAAGCGTCGCCGCTTGCTGCAGCGCCAACAGCTTCTGCATCTCTCTGACGGCCTGCGTGAAAACAGCCGCCTGTGAATTATAATGCAGTTCTTCATTTCCGAAGAAGCATCTGTTCAGGCCGACGGTCAGCGCAACGGCAAGAGCGTATCCGTTTTTCAGCGCAACGGCGCTTTCGATCCCGGTCACGTCGTTTGAAAGGCTGATATGATAATAATCCGTGCGCATTGCCTCGCGCATCATTTCAAGAACTGTTCCGTTTTTTCCGCAAAAAGTCACCCATGAATGGTCATGCGCCGTCAGCTCATAGCTTGTGCACGGTCCGCCGATCGCGCAGATCGGGTTTTCTTTTCCGAGCTTATCAAGCTTTTCATTCCAGATATCCGGATAGGTGAGCAGCCGTCCGTCGGGCATATCCCACAGTCCCTTCGTAACGGATAATACGGGAAGTCCCTCGGGCAGCGCCGGGAGTACTTCGTCGCGGAACCATTCTACGCCGAAGCTCGAAACGCCGCAAATCACGAAATCCGCGCCGCAAAGCGCCCGGGGAAGCTCGCGTATCGTATAATACTCGATTCCGTCGGGGAATTCTCTTTCAAACTTCGGGTGCTTCCCCGTTCTTTTACAGGATAAAATGATTTCTTCGTCAAGCGGCGTTCCCACAAGCCGGACGACGTTTCCGTTCTCCCTTGCGGGGAACGCCAGCGCGGAACCCATCATACCGGATCCGATGATCGTAATCGTTTTCATATTTTCCCCCGAATTCTTTTTCGCATCTGTCGTCGATCGCATTTGTCAGTATATACCGCCGACAGCGCATCGTCAATATTTTTTAGCCGAAAAGTGTTCTATGTTCTTTACATATACGGATTTCGGTGCTATACTGTACGAGAAATCAAAAAAAGAACAGCCGAAGCTGTTCTTCCTCTGGTGGTCGCTAACGGGCTCGAACCGCTGACCCTTCGCACGTCAAGCGAATGCTCTACCAACTGAGCTAAGCGACCTCGCGAACGAATAGTATATTACTACATTTCCGCTCAAATGTCAAGCGTTAATTTAAAAATTTATTTATAAAGAGGTATTTTTATGCTTACAATGTCATTTAATGTTCTTTGCGCGGGTAACAAACTGAAAAAAACCTACTGGACAGACAGAAAGTTTCTCGTCTCGGATCTGATCCGCAAGTACCGTCCTGACACGTTCGGACTGCAGGAGGCGCATCACCGCTGGATGCGGCATATCTGCAACGCGCTGCCGGAATACGATTATGTGGGCGTAGGCAGAGACAACGGAAAGCGTATGGGCGAGTTCAGTCCCGTTTTCTATCTGAAAGATAAATATGACGTTGCGGACAGCGGCACATTCTGGCTTTCGGAAACGCCGGACAAGCCCTCAAAAGGCTGGGACGGCGCATGTATCCGTATCTGTTCATGGGCGGTTCTGAAAGAAAAAGCTACGGGCAAACAGTTCGTTCATTTCAACACGCATCTCGATCATGTCGGTCCCACAGCGCAGCGAGAGGGCGCGAAACTGATCGCAGAGCGTTCTCTTGCGTTAAAAGATTTACCCGCGATTATGACAGGCGATTTCAATGTGGAGCCCGACAGCGAAGCTTTTAAGACCGTGATCGACGCCGGCTTTGAAGAAGCCCGTTTCGCAAGCGGCAAAACCGACGAGCCGAAGACCTTTCACGATTTTGAACGCAGAGAGGAAAAAGACCGCTCGATCATCGATTATATTTTTGTTCGCAACGGCTTTCAGGTAAAGGACTATAAGGTTATTACGGAAAAGCCCGGCGGTTTTCTCCCTTCCGATCACTACCCCGTGATTGCCGAGCTTGAATTCTGATTCAGGACTAAATAGATCCGTTTCCGTTTTTTCGGAAGCGGATCTTATCTTTTATTCGTCGATTATCCCGATTTTTTTATTTGATCTCAAGTCCGTCAAGCTCGACAGAACCCTTCTTTTTCTTTTTCATCATACCAAAAGCCGTGAGCGCTGCCAGAGCGCAGAGACATACGGCGGAAACCGCCGCGCCGGGCAGAAGCCCCCTGACCGAATATCTGAATTCCACCTCATGATGACCGGCGTTGAGACGCACAGCGGCAAGATATCCGTCCACGGTTTCGATCCATGTTTTTTCACCGTCGACATAACAGGTCATATTCTGCGCCGGAACCGTGGTAAAGATCAGACGGCTCTCATCGTTATCTATCTCGAAAGAAAGTCCCTTGCCCGTATCCCTTACATTCACGGTGCCGCCGGCGGCAAGAAAATCATAACAATTCTCAAATTTTTCCCGATCGAAACGGAACAGCGAAAGCCCGGCCAAACCGACGCCGACGCCCGACACGGTGATGTTTACGGTGACAACGTCGCCCTTTTTCAGCTCGCCGAGAAACTTCAGCGGCTCACGGTAAAGCACGATATTGACCTGTTTGTCATTGACCTTGACTTCCATATCGCCTTTTTTATAATTATGGCACATATAGACCGGTCCGTCCTGTTCGATCTTAAAGGTATATTTGATCGAAACCGGCGCGTCAGACGAAATACGGCTGAACATTATCTGTGTCCAATCTGATTTCGGCGTTTTGATGTCGGCGTTTTTCGTTTCGATTTCTCCGTCGGGAAGCTGAACAAAGACATTCCCGTCCATTCCGGTTAAAGCCGACAGGAAACGGTTCTGTTCCTCATAAAAAGGCACCGTTCCGTTGTTCTGCCATGAAAGGATATCATCGGACGCCGCATATGCCGCCGGCAAACATTTTTCATTTTTCAGGACCCTGATCTTACCGTGACTGCCCTCATCGACAAGATAATCGGGATAATACTGCATGGCGAGGTCGGCGACATAGCCCATATTCAGAACGGAATTCAGCACCGGCGAATAGGGGCAGTAGACCGTGCTGACATTTTTCGCGTATACACGGTAACCGACGTCTTTAAAGAAATTGTATGCGCCGCCGCTCATTGTGGACGAATAATAGGTGATACCCTTGATCCGGAACAGCTGACAATGGTCGAACGTCCAGTTGTAATACATATCCGTGCGGTAAAAATCATCCTTCGGCGAAGCGTATGTCTCGCTGAACCAATCCATATCTTCATTATATCCGACATATTTCGGGACGTCGCCGATCTCAATGCTCTGCCCGATCACGACCGTGGAATTTGAAAACATTTCCACGAGCATACATACGGCAAGAAGAACTCTGAACGTTTTTACGCCCTCATTGTCCTTGCGCGTGCGGAGTATGATGAATAATAAAAACAGATACATTGCCGCGAAGAATATCCCGAGCAGCAGCGAATACTTCGAAACTGTCTGTTCCTTTGAGAAGAACTTTGCCGCGACTATCGCAAAAGCAGCTAAACCGCCGGAAACAGCGAGCGAAATATAATTGATTCGATCGAGATGCCGCAGCAGCTCATAACAGATGATCATCAGCACAAACGAGAACATAAACGTCCAACGGCCGGGCAGCTGGTTCGGGAAATGAAGTCCGTGCCAGAGATAATCGAGATAGTTCAGATTCATCGACAGCACAAGAAAAATACAGAGTACGCCGTAAATAATTCTTCGGCGCAAAGCGATCCCTTTATTCATAAAGAACAAAGGCAGCATCACAAGCACAAAACATCCGCTGTAGATATTCGGCACGCCGAACTGAAGAGAAGCTTCCGTCAGCGGAAGCGTATTCGCGAAAAAGTCCCAGAAGCTGTGATACAGCTCCGGCGTCGTCGGCGCGGGTATATCCGACGCGATCGTCGTACTCAAGCCGAAATAAACCGGCAGCAGAACGAATGCGGCAAGCCCTGCCGCAAGAACGGAGAATACGGAAAAACGGATCCCGCAGCTCAGAATGCCGCGCAGTTTAAATTCCGAAGCGTGCTCCGCCGCGAAAACGCAGAAATAAATCGCGAGAAAAATACAAACGCTGAAGCTGATATAAAAGCCGGAATACATCGTGACCGCCAGCATCAGGCAATAAAGCATGGGCTTCTTTTCGTGCATCAGCCGTTCAAATCCCATCAGAATGATCGGGAAAAATACCACGGCGTCAAACCACATGATCTGGCTGATAAACGCAAGGCAATAAGAGCATAGCGCGTAACCCGCGGCGCAGGCGGCGGTAAAAAGATCGGCTTTTTTGAACCTGTATCTACAGTAAATCGCAAAATTCAGGCCCGCGAGACCGAATTTTAGCAAAATCAGATAATCAAGCGCGTCGACAAGATATTTCATCGGCGCAAGCAGCAGCAAAAAATTAAACGGGCTGTTGCAATAATAAGCGTTCTGCACATAAGTATCCACACCCAGCGCGCCGTTCCATGAGAACAGATCCATCGCGAGCTCACGTCTCGAAAGATATTGCTGACGAAGCATGGGGAAATATTGGCTCCACAGATCCATACCGAGCATCGAATTCGTACCGAAAGGACGGATCCCCATTTTGATATACGCGATCAGGATTCCCAGTATCGGCACTAAAAACGCCGCCAGAAGATACCAGCGACCGTTTTTTCGCATAAAAGAGTTAATTTTCGCGCAGACGGACTTTATTTTCATTATAAACACTCCGCAAATATATTCCTGAGACCGGGTGTTAAACCCTCTCAAAACATCTGTGAATCAACTGTTTTCTGTTTATATGTATATCATATAATATATTAGCAAAGAAAAAATGTCAAGAAGATATGGAAAAAAGGAAATCTCTGTGCTATACTGTTGGTCAGTAAAGCATAATCAAAGGAAGATTCAATATGAGAGACAGACGAAAAAAGCATTTGGGAGAGCGGCTTGAAGCAGTCGAAAGCGTTCTTTTTACCCCTGTTTACGACGATCGGACTTTCAGTACGGCGATCCTGAAGCCGGAATATCTCGACCTTGCCGGATATTTCGGCAACGACAACCCGCTGATGCTTGAGATCGGCTGCGGCAAGGGTACGTTTGTTTGCGAGAGCGCGAAGCAGCACCCGGAATTGAATTATATCGCGGTTGAAAAAGTCGGGAACGTGCTGGTTACGGCTTGTGAGCGCGCACTGAACGAAGGCCTGCGCAA
>JAFRPB010000076.1 GCA_017429345.1 Clostridia bacterium
CATGATAAAGAACTGGCTGCCTGCGGTGTTGTAATAGGGCTTCGGATTATACGGATTGCCCTGCCGCGCCATGGAAAGCACGCCGCGGGTATGCTTGAGATCATTTTTAAAATCGTTGTTTGTGAATTCTCCGTGGATCTTATATCCGGGGCCGCCTGTGCCGACGCCGTCGGGGTCGCCGCCCTGGATCATAAACCCGGGGATCACGCGATGGAAGATCACGCCGTCATAGAAGCCTTTTTTGATCAGGGAGATAAAATTGTTTACGGTGTTCGGCGCGATATCGGGATAAAGCTCCGCCTTGATGACGCCGCCGTTTTCCATTGTGATCGTTACAATCGGGTTGTCTTTGCTCATCGGGGTTTCCTCACTTTCGTTTTCCGCGTCCGCCGCGGTTGTCTCGGCTTCGGACTGATCCGAAGCATCCTGCGCGTCCGATTCCTGCGCTGCGGGCGACGTTTCCGTTACGGAGGGATCGTCCCCGCCCGGTTTCGGATCGTTTTTCGCCTTATTGCAGGCGGCGAAGGTCAATACCAGTAATACGGCTGCAAGCAGCAGCGCGATCGTCTTTTTCATTTCCGACTCCTTTCGGGAAATCAACGGATCAACATTCCCCTATCGAAACCATTCCCCGACCGAAGCCGGGGAATGAGAACGTATCATATTATTGTTCCGGCCGATTTTACAGCGCCGCTTTGAGGTTTTCAAGCTGCTCCCTGAGCACGGGCGGGAGCTTGTCGCCGAACTGCGCGTAATACTCCTCGATGCCGGCGGCCTCTTCCTTCCAGAGCTCGGGCTCCACGTCAAGGATGGAAGCGAGCGTCTCGCGGGAGACCTCGTCCTCGATGCCCTCAAGGTTGATATCCTCGGGATAGGGAACATAGCCGATGGGGGTCTCTTTCGCGCCGATCTCGCCCTCGCAGCGTTTGAGGATCCATTCGATCACGCGCAGGTTGTCGCCGAAGCCCGGCCACAGGAACTTGCCGTCGTCCGACTTGCGGAACCAGTTGACGTTGAAGATCTTGGGGGCCTTCTCGGGATCGAGCGTTTTGCCGATATTGATCCAGTGCTGCCAGTAATCGCCCATATTGTAGCCGCAGAAGGGCAGCATCGCCATCGGGTCGCGGCGCAGCTCGCCGACCGTGCCGACGGCGGCGGCGGTCTTCTCGGACGCCATGATGGAGCCGACGAACACGCCGTTGTTCCAGTCCTTCGACTGATAGACCAGCGGAGCGAGCTTCGCGCGTCTGCCGCCGAAGACGAACGCCGAGATCGGCACGCCGTTCGGATTCTCGAATTCGGAGCTCAGGCACGGGCAGTTGACCGCGGGCGCGGTGAAGCGGCTGTTGGGATTTGCGCCGACCTCGGTCGAGGTCTTGCCGTTCCAGTCGTTGCCAAGCCAGTCAAGACCGTTCTCGGGCGGATTCTTGTCAAGGCCTTCCCACCACACGGTCATATTGTCCTTATTGAGGGCGACGTTGGTGAAGATCGCGCCTCTCTTCGTGGAAGCAAGCGCGTTGGGATTGGATTTTACGTTGGTGCCGGGCGCGACGCCGAAGAAGCCGTTCTCGGGGTTGATGGCGTAAAGTCTGCCGTCCGGGCCCTTGCGGATCCAGGCGATGTCGTCGCCGACGGTCCAGACCTTGTAACCCTTCTTGCTGTAGTATTCCGGCGGGATCATCATTGCAAGGTTGGTCTTGCCGCAGGCGGACGGGAACGCGGCGCAGACGTATTTCACTTCGCCGTTCGGGAATTCGACGCCGAGGATCAGCATATGCTCGGCCTGCCAGCCCTCTTTCCAGCCCTGATAGGAGGCGATACGCAGCGCGAAGCACTTCTTGCCGAGCAGAACGTTGCCGCCGTAACCGGAGTTGACGGAGATAATGGTGTTATCCTGCGGGAACTGGACGATCCAGCGGTTCTCCGCGTCGATCTTGCACTTCGCGTGAAGACCGCGTACCCAGTCGTCGCTGTCGCCGAGACAGTCGAGCACCGCCTGGCCGACGCGGGTCATGATGCACATATTCAGCACGACGTAGATGGAATCGGTGACTTCGATACCGATCTTGGAGAACGGCGAGCCGACGGGGCCCATCGAATAGGGAAGAACGTACATCGTTCTGCCCTTGTAGCTGTCGCGGGCGATATCGTAGAGCATCTTATAGCACTCGTCGGGATCCATCCAGTGATTGGTAGGACCGGCTTCCTCTTTGGTGGGGGTGCAGATCAGCGTTCTCGCCTCGACGCGGGCGACGTCGTTCGCCTTCGTTCTGTGCAGATAGCAGTCCGGCAGAAGCTCCTCGTTGAGCTTCGTCATCTCGCCGGTCGAGCACGCCTCGGCGCGCAGGGCTTCGATCTGCTCAAGAGAGCCGTCGATCCAAGTGATACGGGCGGGTTTCACAAGATCGATCTGTTTGTCGAGCCACGCAAGGATCGACTTGTTGGAGGTAAGCGCTTTGTTTTCCATTTTTCACAACTCCTTTATTACAGTAAAACAAAACGGAGATAAACCGTTTCTATTGTTTCCGCATAAATAATACTAAATTTATATTAAAATGTCAACACCGGTCTATGCCTAAAGTTGCGAGGGCATTCAAAGATAAATTGGCGATATTGCCCGCACGAAGCTCGTAATACCCCTGAGAGGCGATCATCGCCGCGTTGTCTCCGCAGAGATTGAGCGCGGGGAGATACAGGTCGATCCCCTTTTCCGCGCAGCGGCGTTTCAGTTCTCTGCGCAGAACGGAGTTCGCCGAAACGCCGCCCGCGATCGCAAGCTTTTTCATGCCGGTCTGTTCGCAGGCGGTCATGGTGTTGTCGATCAGAAAATCCGTCACGGCTTTGATATAAGACGCGCCGACGTCGGGAACGCATACGCTCTCGCCCTTTTGCCGGGCCGTATGCAGCAGATTGATGACCGCGGTCTTGAGACCGGAAAAACTGAAATCCAGCGGCGCGCCGTCCACATGCGGACGGGGAAATCTATACGCGAGCGGATCGCCGTCTTTCGCGGCGATATCGAGATTCGCGCCGCCCGGATAGTCAAGCCCCATCGCGCGCGCCGCCTTGTCGAGCGCTTCGCCCGCGGCGTCGTCGCGCGTTCTGCCGATGATCTCGTAGGACGTATAATCGTTCACCATAACGATATGACTGTGCCCGCCGGAGACGATCAGCGCGACAAACGGCGGCTCGAGCTCCGGGGAAGACAGATAATTCGACGCGACGTGCCCGCGCAGATGATGCACGGGGATCAGCGGCAGGTCCGCCGCGAAGGAGAGCCCCTTCGCGAAGTTCACGCCGACAAGAAGCGAGCCGATCAGCCCGGGGGCAAAGGTCACTGCGACGCCGTCGAGATCGTCGTAATCCACGCCCGCCTTCCTCATTGCGGAGCGCGTGACCTCCGCAATACACTCCGCGTGACGGCGCGACGCGATCTCAGGCACAACGCCGCCGAATTTAACGTGCTCATGAATCTGCGAAGAAACAACGGAGGAAACAAGAACGCGTCCGTCCTCGACGACTGCGGCGGCGGTATCGTCGCAGGAGCTTTCAATTCCGAGTATTTTCACTGTATATCACCGGGTTTGATGTATTATTTACCATTTCAGGCGTTTGGTCATAACGATCGCGTCTTCCGTCGGCTGGGAGTAAAACTCCGGCCGTTTGCCCACCTCGCGAAAGCCGCAGCGCTCGTACAGCCGCCTGCCCGCGAGATTGCTTTTGCGCACTTCCAGAGAGATAAACTCCGCGCCTTCCGCGATGCAGACCGTGATCAGCTTATTGAGAAGCACCGTTCCGACGCCCGTGCTCGCGCGCGACGGCAGAACAGCCACGTCGCCCAGATATACCTCGCCGGCGTTGTTGTTCGCGCCGACGTAACCCACGGTTTCCCCCTTGGAATCCACCGCGGCAAAGAAGCGCGCGCCGGGCACGTCGAGCTCGTCGATCAGCATCTGCTCGGTCCACGGCTTTTTGAAGCAGGCCTTTTCGATCTCCGCGATACGCGGGATATGCTCCATCGTCATGGGAACGGCGCGCACCTCGACGCGGCGCTGAAAGAGATCCAGAAGACAGTTCTCGATCTCATAAGCGAGCCGATCGTATGTTTTTTCACTGCCGAAGCCGGGCTCGGCGACGCCGCCGCGCAGGCAGAACAGCCTTGACGACTCCGCCGCATAGGTCAGCGACGATACGATTCCCTCGGTAGGACAGATGATAAAATTCGCTTCCTCAAGCATCTCATCCGTCAGGGCGACGGAGCGGTAATCGCCGATATCCAGCCCCCTGCGCCCGAGCGCCGCGGCAACTGCGGGCAATGGCAGATCGCCGCCGGTTTTCACTTTCATTCCGGCGTGGCGAACCTCAACGTCCGTCACACCGTAGCGGTCGAGAACGTCGCGAAACATCACCGCGCACATCGGTCCGCGGCAAACGTCGCCGGCGGTAACAAATAAAAAATTCAGCAATTAACTCTCTCCTTCTGTATTTATCCCTTTGCGTCATACCAGCTTCTGCCCGAATGCACCTCGGCAAGCAGACGCACGTTCAGCTGCGCCGCGTTCTCCATTTCGCGCGACAGCAGCCGTGCAACGGCTTCCTCTTCTCCCGGCGCGGTTTCGACGATCAGCTCGTCGTGGATCTGCAGGATCAGACGCGAGCGCAGTCCCTCTTTTTTCAGTCTGTCATATACCTTTACCATGGCGATCTTGATAATATCCGCCGCGGTGCCCTGAATCGGCATATTCCGCGCGACGCGCTCGCCGAAAGCCCGCTGCATCGCGTTGGAGGCGGAAAGCTCCGGCAGATATCTGCGCCGATGGAAAATCGTATCGACATAGCCGTTCTTTTTCGCCTGCTCGATCACCTGCTCCATATAGGACGCGACGCCGGAAAACCGGTGCAGATAATTTTTGATATACTGCTGCGCCTCGGCGCGCGAGACGCCGATATCCTTTGCCAGCGAAAACGGGCCGATGCCGTAAACGATGCCGAAATTGACCGCCTTCGCCCTGCTTCTGAGCGCGGGCGTGATCATCTGCGCGGGAAGACCGAAGACCTGCGACGCGGTCGCGGTATGGATATCCTCATTGTTGTTGAACGCGGAGATCATCGTTTCGTCGTTCGCGACGGACGCGAGGACCCGCAGCTCGATCTGGGAATAGTCCGCATCGGAAAGCGTATAACCGTCGTCCGCAATGAAAAACCGCCGCATCTCTCTGCCGAGCTCCGAACGCACGGGGATATTCTGCAGGTTCGGCTCGGAGCTTGAGATACGCCCCGTGCGCGTCTCCGTCTGATTGAATGTCGAACGGATGCGTCCGTCCTCCCCCACGACCTTCAGCAGTCCTTCGCAATAGGTGGAATTGAGTTTTGAGAGCGTTCTGTATTCGAGGATCTTCTCCACGATCGGGTGTTCTTCGGCAAGCTCCTCCAGAACCTCGGCGTTGGTGGAATAGCCGGTCTTGGTTTTCTTTTTCACGGGCAGGGCGAGCTTTTCGAATAAAACGACGCCGAGCTGTTTCGGGCTGTTAAGATTGAATTCTTCCCCCGCAAGTGAGTAGATCTCGTCGGTCAGATCGCCGATTCGCGCGCTCAGATCCTCGCCGAATTTACGGATGCCCTCTTTGTCTACTCTGAAACCGAGCAGCTCCATAGACGCGAGCACTTCCGCAAGCGGCAGCTCCACCTCGCCGTAGAGCATGCGCTGATCATCCGCTTCGAGCTGCGCGATCTGCTTTGCGGCGACCGTCGGCAGCAGCGACGCGAGCCCCGCCTGCGGATCGTCGCAAACGGGCGTGGGCAAATGAAGCTCCGCCGCGGCCGCCGAAACGGAATAATCCGACGCGTTCGGATTGATCAGATACCCCGCCAGCTCGCAGTCGTATACGATATTCTTTGCCGACGCTCCGTTTTTGAGAGCAAAGCGATGAAGCGGCTTTGACGCGTCGGTATATTTTCCGATCTCCTCGTTTCCGAGAAGCCGCAGGAACAGCTCCCTGTCGGTCAGGACAGCGACGTTCCCCCCCGTGAGCGCGAAATACGCGCAGTGGAACTCATCGTTTTCAAGCGCGGCGACAAAATACGCCCCGCCGTCGCGGTATAATACGTCTTCGATAAAAGACGCCTCAACGAGCGAAACCTTGCCGCCGACCGCGCTCTCCCGCTTTTCCGGCGCGTTTTTCAAACCGAGCCGGTCGATCATTTTATACATCTCAAGATCCGCGAGCAGAAGCCGCAGAGCCGCGGGATCGCCCTCGCCGACGGCGTAATCCTCAGCGTCGACGGGGATCGGCGCCTCTTTACAGATCGTGCCGAGTTTATAGCTCAGATAGGCGCTGTCTTTGCCTTCGGTGAGTTTTTTACGAACCGAGGGCGTTACCTCGAGCGCGTCGATATCCGCAAAGATATCGTCGATGCCGCCGTATTTCAATATCAGCTCCGTCGCGGTCTTCTGCCCGATGCCCGGCACGCCGGGAATATTGTCGGACGCGTCGCCCATCAGCGCCTTGAGATCGATCATGCGCGCGGGCGTCATCTGATAATCCTCATACAGTTTTTTCTCATCGTAGACCACGGTCTGCGTCGCGCCCATTTTTGTAGAGGTCAGAAGCACGTTCGCTTTATCGCTCACGAGCTGAAGGCTGTCGCGGTCTCCGGTGGCGATATAGATCTTATCGAAATCGGCGACGGAGAGCGTACCGAGAATATCGTCCGCCTCCCAGCCCTCGCATTCCACGGTCCGAATTCCCATCAGACGCAGGATCTCCTTAAGCACGGGCATCTGCTCGCGCAGCTCCGGAGGCATACCTTTTCTGCCCGCCTTATACTGATCGTACATCTTATGGCGGAAGGTCGGCGCGTGCACGTCAAAAGCGACCGCGATGCAGTCCGGCGCGTAATTATCGCGCAGACTGATCAGGATATTCAGAAAACCGAAAATACCGTTCGTAAAATGCCCGTTTTTCGTCGCGAGCAGCTTGACGCCGTAAAAGGCGCGGTTGACGATGCTGTTGCCGTCGATCGCAAGCAGAGTCATAAACTCACCTGATTTCTTTATCAGTCAAAGGGAATGAAATCCCAGTGTTTGTCAAGATTCTGAAAATTCGCTACGCCCGTATTCTCCGCAGTGGGCTGGACCTCGGACTCGATCAGCGCGAAATAAAAGTTCGTCAGGTCGCTGCCCTCGCGCATCGCGACGTGCTCCGCGTTTCTGAACGCCCAGGTGCTCTCCGGAAGCAGCGCGCCGCTCAGATCGATCGTCCGGTCAGGGGAAAGCTTGTTCGGATCCGCAGGGACATAATCGTCGCCGAGCGTTTCGCCGACGTCGGAGACCGTCGCCCTGCCAAGCATCAGCGAGGATTCCAGCGCGCCGTCGCTCTGCGTCGCGGCGCTTTCATAGAAAGGCACGCAAGCCCTGTTGTAACCCGCGGTGAAGGTGATCTTCACGCCGTCTTCGACCGCCTGCAGGATCCGGGCGTCGCATTGCGTATTGAGCTCTGCCATTCTGCGGGCGCGCGCGATGATCTCAGAGTATTCCTCTTTCAGTTCATCCGTCGGGAACATATACTCGATGCAGGATTCTGTCTCGTCGGGCAGAACCAGCGCCCAGAGCCCCGGCACGGTGCCGAAGGTCGGCTTCAGCGTTCGGGCGTAGATCAGATCCTTATTTTTTTCAATAAAGCGATTGAGCGCTTTCACTGCGGCGGAAACCACGCCGGTTTTCACAAGAAAATTCATAAAACCCTTGACAAAGAAGTTGTCGGAAAGGTTTTCGAGCAGATAACAAAGCGCTTTCTCGTTCGCGATCGCTTTTCCCTGAAACAGCTCCGTCGCGACAATGGTGCCGCACTGGGTCCCGGAATTGAACATCACGCTGTTCAGTTTCCCATACCCGTAACGCGCCATATAAGTGCTCGTGACCATGCCGCCGAAGCTGCCGCAGATAATATTCACCTTGTCTGCGCCGTGATCCGCAAGCGCTCTGTCAACCGTAACGCTGAGGTCTTCGGCGATATCATACGGATCGTTCCGCCAGTCATAGGTGAAATAATACACGTTTTCCGCGCCGTAACGGTTACACGCCGCGTAAAGGAGCTCTACCTCGTGGAAGCGCGTCAGCCCGTCGTTGCCGTAATAATTGTCGTAGCTCCCGGGGAACTCCCAAACGCCGACGTTGTATTTCGAGGTGCCGTCCGGATTGAACGAGACGTGATCAAAAAAGTCGTAAGCGGCCGCGGCAAGGGATTCGGCAAACGTCGTCTCGCCGATCGCGCCGCCGAGCGCTTTCATGACGGCGGATGCGATACCTTTGAAATCCAGGTTGAGATAGTATCTCTCGTTTTCCGTGCCGACGTCGAGATACTGGGATTTAAACTGCATCCCGCGGACGATGATCAGCGGGTATTCCGCCGTGACCGTCTGCGCATCCGCCGGCACATCCGCGGCGAACGCGGGAGCGGCGAGGCAGAAAATCAGCGCAAGCGCCGTAAAAAATGCGAGAAGCTTCTTCATGCAAAACGACCTCCGTATAAATATTCATAATAGTATAACACAAAAATTCACGCAATGCCATAAATTTCTGCAATTATTTAAAAAAATATTTAAAAACGCGCGGCGATATGCTATACTTTTAAAGAAATGAAACGAAAAAGGTCGTGAACAGGGTGAAGATCGGCGGCGTCGAAATATGCGGCTACGCGTCTCTCGTGCCTCTCGCGGGGGTCGCGGACAGGGCGTTTCGTGAGATCTGCGCCGAATTCGGCGCGTCCATGTTTACGACGGAAATGGTCAGCGCGAAAGGTCTTATTTACGGCGACAGAAAATCCGAAGAGCTGATGTTCCTGACGCAAAAAGAACGCCCCGCGGGAATACAGCTGTTCTGCTCTTCGCCGGAAGACATCGCTAAAGCGATTCCGCTGACGGAGAAGTTCGGGCCGGATTTTATCGATATCAATATGGGCTGTCCCGCGCCGAAGGTGACGAAAAACGGCTGCGGCAGCGCGCTTTTGAGAGATCCGGAGCTCTGCGGCAGGATCGTCGCCGCCGCCGTGAAGGTCTCCCCCGTTCCGGTCACGGTCAAGATCCGCAAGGGCTGGGACGCGCAGCATCCGACGGCGGTTGAGACGGCTCGGATCTGCGCCGAAAACGGCGCTGCGGCGATCACCGTGCACGGCAGGACGCGCGAGCAGATGTATGCGCCGCCGACCGATCTCGACGTCATCCGGCAGGTACGCGAAGCCGTTTCGGTTCCCGTGATCGGGAACGGCGACGTGACAGACGGCGCTTCGGCGGAGCATATGTACCGCGTAACGGACTGCGATCTCGTCGCAGTGGGACGCGGCGCGCTCGGCAGCCCCTGGATATTCGCCGGGATCACCGCTTATATGAAAGGCGAAACATATCAAGCGCCCGATATCGGAGAGCGAATGGCGATCATGCTTCGGCACGCGGCGAAGATCTGCGAATACAAGGGCGAGCGCATCGGGATCAACGAAACGCGCAAACACGCGATCTGGTATACAAAGGGGCTGCGCGGCAAGGCGGAGCTCAGGCGGCGCATGTCGGAAATCACGAACCTTGCGCAGCTGGAAAACATCGCTGCGGAGATCGTGGAGATGAATCGGTAAATTCTGATTTACGGTGGAACCGTAAATCAGAATTTAGGTGTAAGGTGTCAGGTGTTAGGTGTAAGAGACAAAACCTTTACGCTGTGCGCCGCGGCGAGAAAACCTTACACCTTAAACCTTACACCTATAAATCACTCTTTCTCTTGACTTTTCCCCGTATCCGATATAAAATAAACGTGTAAGATGATTATTCATACAGACAAAGCGAAATTAAGATCTGAGCAAACGAAAGGAGATTATTTCATGGGAGACATCGGCAACGTTTTATTCGAGCTTCTGCACCGTTATCTCGGATGGCTGAAGAACATTCTGTTCTTCAAGATCTTCCTGTTCTGAACCGCAGCTCCGAAAACAGACATAAATCGGCGCGTGAGATCTTCCGTTCTCACGCGCCGATTCCGTTTTTCGATTCATTCAGATAAATCTGTATATTATTTCTTTCAGTCTCGCGAAAAATCCCGGCTTCGTGCGAATCAGATACCGCAGCAGAAAATATCCGGCGCACAGCAGCGCCGCGGCGGCGATGTGCAGATAAAGCGGCAGCCCGGGCGAGAACACTGCGCGAGAAACGAGAGTATACCGCAGGGCAAGGAGCGCCACGACAAACAAAACCGCGGCGACGTTCTTTTTCATATCACGGTCTCCCCTTTCACGAATACAGATACAGCGCCGTCGACGCGTAAACGAGATAATACAGGATCACGAAAGCTGCGTTTTTCTTCGTAAGATATTTCTTCATCAGCTCCGCGGCGTCTTCTCTGCGGCGGTACATCACGTACAGCGCCAGCGTGAACTGGATCAGAAACGCGTTCGTGACGTAGCGCACCTTGTCCCACGACATAAAATGCCAGATCACGATCATCAGCGGGAACTGTACGATCGCGCAGACAAACACAAACACCTCAAGCCGGTTTTTCCGGGCTGCGGCACGGCGGATCATATCGATCCAGAACCGGAGGAAAAATCCGAGCGCTGGAGCGAGCAGCAGAAGCTCGGCAAAGAGCTGCTCGTAAAAATGCGGATACGTCTTGAGAGTTTCGATATGAATGCTGATCTGCTGCCACGCTTTGTTCAGCACCTCGACGACGGGGGCCGGCAGCGCGCTTCCCTCCCCGATCAACGGATGGATGCGCGGCACGACAGCCCGGATCATTTCGTAACATTCAAGATCGCCGTAAAGAGCGAATCTGAAATAGTTATCGTCAACGGCGTCCTCGCCGGAGCGGCTGCGCAGATTCAGCTCGCGGTCGAACGCTTCGATATCGTAAACAAGATTGTTTTTTTCCGTCGCGATCAGATACAGCGATACGGCGGCGCAGGAGAATACGGTGACGAAGAACAGCAACGCGCAGACGCGCTTTTCTTTTTTATCCTGCTTTGACGCGGTCTCAAACAGCAGAAGCAGAGCGAATAAAAAGAGATATGAAACAAGCGTCGAATAATGGATCAGCGCGGAGAGAACCGCGAGCACCGGAAGCGCCGGCCGGAAATACTTTCGCTGCACCGCGAAAACGAACGCCGCGCTCAGCAGAAGCCAGTTCAGATCGTGCACGCCGAGCGTGAGCGTAAACCCCGCGAAGGTGAACGCGCCGCTGACAAAGAACAGGCAAAGCGCGAACATGCGCTGCCGTATCTCTTTTTCTTCAAATGACAGAACAAATCGCGACAGCGCGTATGAGACGAAAACGAACAGCGAAAGCGTTAAGAACAGATCCCATGCGGAGACCTTCCAGACCGCCGCGTCGCCGCCCGATATGAAATTATAGACCGCGCCGGGCAGGAACCGCGCGCAGAAGCCGAAACTGAAATCGAGCAGGTGATAGGTATACGTCAGGCCGTTCGTCGGCACGATACGGCAATGATTGACGACGGTAAACTGATAAACGATAAAAAAGGCAAAGAAAAACAGAAAATATCTTTGCCTGTAAAAAAACGACGTCTCGTTTATATTATTGATTCTTGCGGTCTTTTTTTTACTCATGGAAAAATCAGTATCCGATCCGTTTTTCTTCGGTCACAAGGGGTTTCTCATCCGACGCCGAAACCGCGGCAATTAAGAATTCGCCGAGGATCGCGGAGAAACAGAGAAACAGCGACAGCATAAAAAAGCAAGCGCGCGCATACAGCCCGAGCACCGCATTCACCGCTGCGCCGGAGAGCGCCTGCGGCAGAAAATGGATCAGGGATTCAAGAATCGTAAGAAGCATACACACAAGCCCGACGCAGAGCATCCGCCGCGGCAGCTTTTTCGACGAGGATACGATCCCCCAGATCGCGAAATCGTAATACTTCGACAGGTTGAATTTCGATTTTCCCGCCCTGCGCCTGTCCTGCGTATAGTAAACATATTCGATATTCGCGCCGTATTCGGCGACGATGCCGCGCAGAAACGGCGCCTTGAAACAGGACGTTTTCAGCACGTCGAGGAGCGCGCGGTCAAGCAGCTCGAAATCCGTCGCGTGCGGCACAAGGTTCATCGAAAACACCGCGTTCATGAGCCAGTAAAATACGCCGCGCAGAAAATACATGAACGCGTTTTCGCGGCTCTTGTTTTTTATACCGATCACTGCGCCGGAGCCGTTCTCCCAGGCGGTCACAAGCTCGGGGATCACCTCGGGCGGGTTCTGCAGATCCGCATGAAGAAGGATCGCGCAGTCGCCCTTCGCCTGCTGCATGCAATAGAAAATATTTTTGGAATAACCGAAATTGCGGCTGTAAAACACCGCTTTGACGTGCGCGTCCGCCGCGGCGAGCTCCGCGATCTTCTCGCGGGAGCCGTCGGTCGAGCCGTCGTCAAAGAAGACGATCTCGTAATCGTATTTTTCAAGCCCGCGCAGGACCTCGGTCGTTCTGCTGTATACTTCGTCGAGCGACGCGCGCTCGTTGTAAACGGGCACGGAGACGGTGATTCTTTTTTTTATGCCTTCGGTCAATTTGATCCCTCATTTCAGACCGTATTTTTTCCGTATGCCGGGATAGGCGTGAGAATACCAGAAAACGTGCGTAAACTCGCCGAAAGCTTTGAAGCCGTCGACGAAGAAAAAGAGCGGACCGCGCTGGGTGATGGATTTCAGACCGCTCTTGATCGTTCCGATCGCGAACGCAAACGGCTTATTGCCCACAATGGCGTCTTTTTTCGTAAAGGATCGCCACTCAAACCAGCTTTTGATCACATGCAGATCTACTGTCGGTACTGCGGAAAGATTCTGCCCGACAGTTTCAAGCACAACGTATTTCGACAGCTCCTTCAGTGTTTTCGGTTCCCGATATTTCCCCTGCCGGATCGCCTCAAAATATAGCTCGGTCCCGGGCAGCGGCGAAAAAAGATTGATCGGGATCAGGGTGGCAGAGATCGAAAGAATCAATTTCACTGTCTCCCGAAGGTTTTCGGCTGTCTCTCCCGGAAAACCGATGATAAACGACGCGGTGCTCGTGATGCCGATCTCTTTCAGCGCGTCGAACGTCGGGGCGATCTTTGCGGGATCGATATTTTTATGGATCTTTTGCCGGATCTCGTCGGAGCCGCACTCAATGCCGAAAAACGCGACACGGCAGCCGCAGTCGTACATCAGCTGAAAATCCTCTTTTGTAAACTGCCCGATCCGGACCTGTATCGCCCAGTGGAAATTGAGATCGTTCTCTTTGACGCGGCGGCAGAAATCCAGCATATCCTCGCGCCGCATGCACCACATTTCATCGGAGAAATACACTCCGTCGAGCCCGTGGTTTGCGATCAGATACTTGATCTCCTCGATCACATATTCGTTCGGACGCTTGCGGAACCTGCTCTTGTTGAAGATCGGGTTCGGGCAGAATGCGCAGCGCATCGGGCAGCCCTTTGACGAATACAGATACATGAGCTTTTCACAGCCGAAATAGGGGCGCAGATATTTTTCGGGATCGATCAGCGAAAAGTCAGTAACGGGAAAATCGGCGAGATCCGCAAACTCCCTGGCTTTATTGCGTACGATCCTGCCGTCTTTGCGGTAAACGAGACCGTCGATATCTTCGATCGGGCGTTCCCCGCGGACGTGCTCGAGCAGATCCCGGATCGTATATTCGCCCTCGCCGACCATGATATAATCCACAAATTCGCACTGCAGCATCAGCTCAGGCTGCATTGACGGCATGCCGCCGCCCCAGCCTACGGGGATCCCGCGCGTTTTCGCCGCCTTTGAGACAAAAACGGCATCTTTCAGACCGCGGGAAGACATCAGAGAAACACCGACGAATTCCGGACGGAAAGCGTCGATCTCTTTTCTGATATTACATTTCTGCACGCATCTGTCGATCAATTTCACCTCGAAGCCGCATTTCTTCGTCAGAAACGAGCCGATGGCGATCAGACCGAGCGGGTTAAAATGCGCGCGCGTGTAATATCCTATTCCCGGGTTTACAAGAAGGATCCTCATTCAGCGACTTTCCCGACCTTTCCCGCTGTGATTGCGGACGATGTTTTTCAGAAGCCTGACGCCGTAATACAGATAGTGACCGAGCTTCGAAGGTTCCGAAGCGCACTGCACCGCGATCCTTCGCAGAAACGCGGGATCGGAATGAAAGCGCAGCAGAAACTGCTTCTTCAGCCGTTCGATCCGGGCAAGATCGACGTACGCGGTGCCCTTCGTATTCGGAGCGATATAATCAAAACCGAAGGACGACCCCTCGATCGTATTCAGTTTTTCACATTCCGTATAAAGCCCCGTGCCGTAATAAGGCATCGCGGTATGGATCTCGACGTAATCCGGACGCAATCTGAGCGCGAAATCAAACGTGTTCCGGATATCCGCTTCCGTCTCCCACGGGAAACCGACCATAAAGAAGCCGTAAACCGGAAGCCCCGCCTCACGGAGCATCCGCATCGCCTCTCGGCTTTTTTCGGTATCGGCATGTTTGCCGATGCGTCTGAGCGTCTCATCGCTGCCGCTTTCAAAGCCGACCGCCACCATAAAGCAGCCGGCCTTCTTCAGCTTCGCGCAAAGCTGAGGCGAGAGCGTATCTGTTCTGGAATTTACCGTGAACGAGATCTTTCCGCAAAGCGGGGAATGAATGATCCTGTCGCAAAGCCCGATCGCGCGTTCGCGGTCGATCGTAAACGTATCCGCCTTAAAGAAAAAGTGGCGGATATGATATTTATAATAGCACTCCTCGATCTCCGAGAAGATATTTTCGATGCTGCGGAAACGGACCTTTCTGCCGGAAAGCATCGGCGTTAGGCAGTAAATACAGCCCGAGGGACATCCGTAAGAGATCTGGATCGTCGCCATCGGCTCGCCCGTATCCGGCCGCTTGTACAGCGTGTTGTTCATCAGATCCCGCGCGGGGAACGGCAGCTCGTCCACATTCTCATGAAACGTGCAGAAATCGGTCTTCTTCAGTTCTCCGTTTTCATACCATGAGATCCCGGGGATCTGCGCAAGATTTCCCTCGCCGCGCAGAAGACAGTCCGCAAGAGGGCCGATGATGAAGCTCATTTCCCCGCCGATCATACAGCGGATCCCTTCAAGATCCAGCTCATGCAATATCTTCGGCTCCGGATCAAAAAACGCGGCGCCCTTCAGCACGATCAGACATTCGTAAAACGACAGGATCCCGCGCGCGTATTCAAGATCTTTCACCACCGTACCGTAAGTCACGCTGATCACGATCATCTTCGGCCGGAAGGCAAGGATCTCATTTTTAACATATTCGGCGTCTTTTTTCTCGGTCTGGTAGTCCCGCAGAAGAACGTCGTACCCCTTTTCCCGCAGGATCGCGGCTGCGTAACCCAGATCATTGCAGGCGCGCATCTCAACGGAGACGGATTCTTCCACATTACACTGCGCCCGATCCTCTCCCCGCTGATACATTTTTCCCGGAGGGTACATCAATAAGACGCCGTTCATGGCCGATCTCCTCCGTCTTCCCGAGGCAGCGCGACGGATTTCGCATAATTGAAATCCGAAACGGTATTCACGTTGATCTCCCTGCCGGAGAGCAGGAAGCATTTCCCGATCTTTCCCGCGGCGATCAGCGCATTCATATAGTCGCACAGATCGAAGGGAAAATTCGTCGTCTGGTTATATCTCTCACGCAGAAAACGCACGCAGGCGCGTGAGAAAACGCAGAATCCGGTGCCCTTGTACAGATTCGGCACCGTCTTCGGTTTTTCGGTGCAGCGCAGAAGGCGGAATTCGCCGTCAAGCTCGACGGAATAATTCTTTTTGATATTCTCTTCGTCCTCCTCGCGGGTGATGCAGCAGTGAAAATCATATCTGCCGCTTTCGATCTCCCGGCACAGACCGGGGATATCCGCCCCGAGGAAGATCTCGTCGCCGAGCTGCACGGTCATATTGTCGTCGAAATAAAACAGCGTTTTACTCAAAGCGTTGATCAGACCGACGGGCGATTCCTGCGAAACATAGATCACCGGGATCGACCGGTATTCTTTTCCGACGGTGCCTTTGATATCATCGGCGTATTTTCCCACGACGATATAGATCCGCTCCACCTTCATGCGGAACAGATTTTCAAGAGAATATTCAATGATCGGTCTGCCGCCCACTTTTACGAGCGCTTTGCAGAGCTCCGCGCCGTATTCCTCGATAAAACGGCTCCCGCTGCCTGCGGCGAGCACCACTCCAACCATACGGACCTCCGATATCCCGTCCGCGTCCGCGGAACAAAACCTGTTTCTCTTTATATACAATAATACATTTTTCTATTATACACAAGCGGTGCAAAAATGTCAATCACAATCGTCGCGTATTCGTCCTTGACGGGTGCGCCGGCAATGTGGTATACTGAGATCACGATCGCAGCACATGCGGAAAGCGGGAACGAACCGAAATGAAATTACTGTTCAGTCATGCCGATCTCCTGCAAAGGAACGGCGGCGAATACTCCGTATTAAAAGACGCGTTTCTGTCAACGGACGGAGCGCTGATCTCATATCTCGGCAAGGAACGCCCGCCGGGCGCTTTTGACCGGGAGATCGATCTTCGGGGAAAGCTCTTGATCCCCGGACTTTATAACTGTCATACCCACGCACCGATGGTTGCTCTGCGCGGCGTCGGCAGCGATCTGCCGCTCGGGCGCTGGCTGCGGGACGAGATTTTCCCCCGCGAACGCAGACTGACCGCCGAAAATGTGTACGCGGCAAGCCGTCTCGCGATCGCCGAAATGCTCGCCTGCGGCACGGTGAGCTTTACGGACATGTATTTTTTCCCGGAGCAGACCGCGCGCGCGGTCGAAGAAAGCGGGATCAAGGCAAATCTCACGAAGCATCTGCAAATGACGAACGCGGAGAACCGCGCACGGCAGATCGAAGATTCGCTCGCTTTTTATAAAGCGTATCACGGCGCGGCCGGCGGCAGGATCCGCGCCGATTTCGGCATTCACGCGTGGTATACCTGCGATTTCGACACCGTGCGCGTATACGCCGACCTTTGCTCCGATTCCGGCGCGCGGACGCATCTGCACCTTTCCGAGACGGACGATGAAAAAAACGACTGTCTCGCCGCGTGCGGCAAAACGCCGGTGCAGTGGTTCCGCGACGCGGGCACGTTCCGCTCCCCTGTCACGGCGACGCACTGCGTGGCGCTGACCGAGGAGGATATTGCGATACTCAGAGAGAACCGCGTCGGCGTCGTGCACTGTCCGACGAGCAATATGAAGCTCGGCAGCGGCATTGCGCCGATCCCGGAGCTTGTGAAAAACGGTATAAAAATCGCCCTCGGCACCGACGGCGCCGCGAGCAACAACAACCTGAATCTGTTTGAGGAAATGCATCTTTCCGCACTCTTACACAAAGGGACGATGAAAGATCCCACGCTCATGCCGACGCGCGAGATCCTCGACGCGGCGACGCTGAACGGCGCGCAGATGCAGGGGCGCGAAAACTGCGGCGAGCTGAAAGCGGGATTCCGCGCGGATTTCGTCGCGATCGATATGGACAAGCCGCATCTGATCCCCGCGCCGGATCCCGCCGCGCTGCTGGTTTATTCCGCGCAGGCGAGCGACGTGTGCATGACCGTTGCCGACGGAAAGATCCTATATGAAAACGGCGAATACAGGACGATCGACATCGAAAGCGTCAAGTTCGACGCGCGTCGGATCGATCTTTCCTGATCCTGCCGAACAAGAAGCCGGAAACCATGGGAAAGATCGCCGCGCACAGCAAAATCGGCAGGCGATGCGTTCCCTGCGGAGCGAGGAGCCCGGTCGCGGCGGCATGAACGGCGACAGACGCGAGCGAGCAGATCAACGCAGAGACAACGGGTGAAAATCCCGACCGGCGGCTGAAAACAACGGCGGAAACCGCGGAAGAAAATCCTGCCGCGGCAAGATACCCGAGATACGCCTGCTCAAAAGGCGAAGCGAGCGCATACATCACCGCGGCCGCCGCCGTCGCCGAAGACAAAAAACAAACAGCGCCGACGACGGCGGAAACGATCACGGCCGAAACGATTCGCGATCCCGATGCGCCGCCCGGTTTTTTCATGGAAACGGTCGGCGATTTTCCGCCGATTTTACGATTTTTCATCTTTTTCACAACAGACCACCTCTGCATATTCATATGCGGGATCAGGCGAAAACAGAACTTCAAAACCATCCGGCCTTCGCCGCGAAACAGAATGACGCGACGTTGCAGCAAAATAAAAAAGCGAGGCGAATCGGGATGCCGATACGGCACGGAACCTGTTTCAGGCTCCGATCAATTGTTTTATTATGCGCCGCGGCGATCCTTTTCGCCGTCCCGGCGCGATCCTCGCATGCGGCGGACAAAGAGCATATGACGATCGCCGGCGTGGATCTCGGTTACGCTTCGGGAGACTGTTATCCCGATACGGAAGAATCCATGGCGCTGACCGGCTCGGTGGAGTGCATGGCGTTCGCACGGTACTGCCAGAGTATGGTTTACGGCGTGAACGATTTTAACGCGCCCGAGAAATTCCGCGATATCGTCGGCAAAAAAAGCCCTGAGGAATGTACGGTTGAGAACCTGAAAAAATGGTTTATGGGCTGCGCCCCTGCGACGCATCTGCGATGTCCCGGCGCTTCGAAACCGATGCATTCGATGTCGATCGCCGAGACCTGCGAAGACGGCGTTCGGATGATCCACGGCAACTGGTATCGGGGAAACATCGTCGCCGAGACAAAATGGTCATGGGAAAAATTCGCGGATCAGGTGCAGCAGCGCGGCGGTATCGTCTACGCGAAAAGTTACATCGGCGGCATTCCCGAGCCGACGACCGAGCCGACGACAGAACTGTCAACGACAGACGAATTTGACGGCGAGCTTGTCGGCATAACGGGAGACGTGAACGACGACGGCAGAGTCAACACAAAAGACGCGAGGCTCATTCTTCGTTATGCGGCGCGGCTTTCCTCTTTGACGGAGCTTCAGAAAATCGCCGCCGACGCGGACGGAAACGGAAAAGTCACCGCTTCGGACGCAAGACGGATCCTGCGCGTTTCCGCAAAATTGGAAACACTCTTTTAAGCAACATAAAAACAGAGCCGCGCGGCTCTGTTTTTTTACTGTGCCGCCTCGCATATCAGCGGCGGAGCGGAAACGGCGAGGATCCGCCTTGCGGCGGTCAGATCCGTAAGATAAGCTCTGACCTCATCGGAAAAAATGATGACCGGCATTCGATCGTGCACGGGCTGCATCGAGTTATTTGCCGCTCTGGTCAGGATCACGAACCGAAGGATGCCCTCAATGTTTTTGTAACACCCGCAAAGATAAACGGTATTCTGTCCGTCGGCGGTAAACAGATATTTTGTTTTTTCCGCGTCCCTGCCCCATTCGAAAAAACCGTCTGCGGGCAGAACGATGCGCCGTTCGCGCAAAGAGGATGAAAAAGCCGGTTTTTGCTCGACGGTCTCGGATCTCGCGTTCAGAATGTTTTTTTTGCCGTCGAACCCCGGGAAACCGAAGGTCGCGGGTACGGGAACCAGTCTCCCCCGGTTTTCGATCACCGCGGGCGCGGGATCGCCGGGAAAGATCTCGCCGGTTTTATACAGACCGGGATATTTTTTTTCAAGCCCCTCAAGGATCGCGGCGACCGCGCCGTCGTCCCTGCGCGGGAGAATACGATATCTGCAGCACATATTTGTCCTTTCAAATTCTGATTTATCGCGGAGCGATAAATCAGAATTTAGTCCCGAGTTTCGAGGTCTCCGCTGCCCGCTCCGGTCGGTGCTTCTGCGGCAAGCCGCAGAGATCCCCACCGGGGATCCGCACCCCGAGTCCCGAGGTGATAATTTTCAGTCAGGATAATAAATGGAAAAACGTATTGTTTCCCGCTGTTTTACCAAGACGCACAAGCTTACCTTATATATCTCGGGACTCGAGACTCGGGACTCGGGACTTTATCGATAAATCAGAATTTCACCCTGCCTTCGCAGCGTCCGGCTCCAATCATATTATATACCTCGGTCATAAAAAAACAAGAGAGGAATTTCAAAAAACATACGGCTTCGGAAAAACGGACAGAGACGAATCTCTGCCCGTTTTTTCGTGTGTATGATTCTGATTTTTTGAAAATGACTCTATTATTCGGCGGGAGCCTTCGGAACGGAAACCTTTTCCTCGACAAGCGGTTCAAGCTTCGCCGCCATACGCAGAATCGTGCGCGCGTCCTTCGAGTTCAGTTTCCCATCCTTATTGACGTCCGCGATCTTCTGCCCGTATTCATCCGTGCTTTCGAGCTTCGCGGAAATACGAAGCGCGAGACGCGCATCCTTCGCGTTGACCTTGCCGTCGCGGTTCACGTCGCCGAGCGTAAAGTAGTCGTACTTCTCGGGATCGTCGGGTTTCGTCGGATCATCGGGCTTGGTCGGATCGTCGGGCTTCGTTGGATCGTCGGGCTTCGTTGGATCGTCGGGTTTCGTCGGATCGTCGGGCTTCGTCGGATCGTCGGGCTTCGTCGGATCGTCGGGCTTCGTCGGATCGTCGGGCTTCGTCGGATCGTC
>JAFRPB010000077.1 GCA_017429345.1 Clostridia bacterium
AGTCCCTCGCCGCCAAACAGCACGTTTTTCACGCCCTTGACGGTCTGCACGTCCATCGAGCAGGAAGCGTCCATCACCGCAAGATAACCGGTATCGATGATCTTTCTCTGGCCGGGCATGAGATCATATTCCACTGCGGAACCGTCGATCTCGACGAACACAAGCCCCTGACCGCTGTACCTCTGCATCAGGAAGCCCTCGCCGCCGAACAGCCCGCCGCCGATCCGCCGTTGGAAATGCACGGAAACGTCGATATTGCCGCAGGACGCGAGGAACGCGCCCTTCTGAGCGATCACGGGACGGTCGGGACGTACCTCGATCGCCTTGATGGAACCGGGGAAAGACGACGCGAACGCGATCTCGCCGAAATTCCTCGCGATGTATCTGTTGCGGAACATTTTTTCACCGGTGAACATTCTGCCGAACATTTTCCCGATGCCGCCGCCCTCGGTCTTCATCTCGATACCGTCGTCCATCCACGCCATCGATCCGCCTTCGCACATCATTTCCTCACCGGGATTCAACCGACAAACCACAACGGGAAGATTTCCGCCCCTGACTTCATACTCCATGAAACTACACTCCTTATGTAAATTAATTTAATATACTAAAAATCAGCATACCAGTCCGCCGTTCACGCCGAGCACCTGCCCGGTGATATAGGACGCGCCGTCCGAAGCGAAGAAAGACACCGCGGCGGCGACCTCCGCCCCCGTGCCGAGCCTGCCCATGGGGATCTCTTCGCAGATGCCGGCAATATCCGCCTCGGAAAACGACGACATCATCGGCGTATCGATCACGCCCGGCGCGACGCAGTTTACCGTGACGCCGGACAGCGCGGTCTCTTTCGCAAGCGCCTTTGTCAGACCGATCACGCCCGCTTTCGCGGCGGAATAATGCACCTCGCAGGAGCCGCCGACCTGCCCCCACATGGAGGATATGTTGACGATTCTGCCGTATTTGCGCCGGATCATTCCGGGAAGCGCCGCACGGCAGCAGTGAAAGACCGACGACAGATCACAGGCTATCATGGCGTTCCAATCTTCGTCCGAAATATCCGTAAACAGCTTCTGCTGCGCGATCCCGGCGTTGTTGACCAGAAGATCGACGCCGCCCGCCTCTTTTTCTATTTTTTCAAGCGCCTGCGAGATCTGCTCCGGCTTCGTCAGGTCAAACCGCACGACTTCACACGACAAAAGCTCCGCACCGAGATGCAGAGCTTTTTCTATCGATTTATTGCAGCACGCGTAAACCCTGAAACCGTCGGAACAGAGCTTTCTGACAACCGCGGAGCCGATTCCCCCGGCAGCGCCCGTTACGACAGCCGTTTTCATCGCTCGGGATCAGTTGTCGCCCAGATTGCCCATCAGATCGGCAATGAAGGAAACATAGCTCTTTTTCTCATAATCCGCGGGAATTTCAATATCCGCCGCGCTGATATCGCTTCTGACCTGGCTGGTTTCGATCATCGTATGGCAGATACCCTGAAGGTCGTACATCTCGATCTTCTGAATGTCGTCTCCGTCGACATAGAATTTCAGGATCCCGTCGGGAGCCGTGGAGGTATAAACCTTAACGGCCTTGCCGTTGTATTCTCCGTCATCCTCGATGAGCTCGTTGCCCGTCGCGACCTGACCGAATTCAAGGTCAAGCTGCGAAATATCGAGGCCGAGCGTATCCATAATGCTGTCGGTCAGCTCAATGTAGGACTTCTTCTCGTTGGAAACAAGATACATCTTGCCGCCGATGGAAGCCATATCCATTGAGATACCGCTCATCTCCGCGCTCATTCTGACGTCGTCGCCGTTCTTGACGAACGCGATCGGGATCGACTCGCCTTCGCTGGTCATTTTGCCGTAGATGCCGAATTTGCCGCTGTTGAGCGTATCGACGAACTTATCGACTGTATCGTTTCTCGCGATCGGGATCAGCTCTGTATTCTCGGGCGTGGCGGCAGGAGCCGTCGGGGCGACGGTCTCAGTCGCGACGACAGACTGGCCTGCGTCGTCGGTCACCATAACGGGTTCGCCCTGCGCGTCAGTCACGGTGACGGTTGCAGGCTCGGCGGAGCTGTCGGGAACGGTTCCCGGTCTGACGCCCTGCATATAATAATGCGTGACGCCGTCGGCGTCGGTCACGGCGACGGTGACAAAGCTGCCGTCCGCGTTGGTGACGAACTGATACTGCGTTTCGGAAACCGCAAGAGTCTCGACATATTTATCTGTCGTAACGTTGGAATCGACAGGGTTTGTGGTTGTTTCCGGCTTTTTATTCTTGCAGGCGGTGAAAGCGCAGACTACCGCAAGAACAACAGCCATAACGACGATAAACTTCTTGTTCATAATTCATTCTCCATTCTCTGAATAATAGAAACATTTTACAACATGACCGAAAAAAAATCAAGCAAAAATCAAAAAATTCTCCATTCGGTCTTTTTTTGTTAAAAAATTATTTTTTCGGTTGACCTTTCCGATTTGTTTATATAAAATAAAGAGAGAAGAATGACTGTTTCGGAGGCGCGGCATGATCAGGATATCCCCTTCTATTCTATCTTCGGATTTCTCAAATCTGGAACGCGAGATCCGCTCGCTTGACGCGGCGGACGCCGACTGGATCCATATCGACGTGATGGACGGCGTTTTCGTGCCGAATATCACCTTCGGTTTTCCCGTTATCAAAGCGATCCGTCCGCATACGAAACGTTTTTTCGACGTTCATCTGATGATCGACCGCCCGGAACGGTATGCGGCACAATTCGTGAGCGCCGGTGCGGATCTGGTGACCTTTCATTTTGAAAGCACCTCAGAGGCCGAAAAAACGATCGGTCTGATCAAAGCCGCGGGAGCCATGGCGTCCGTTTCCGTCAGGCCGGACACGCCCGCCCGGGCGGTTTTTCCGTATCTCGACGAAGCGGATATGATCCTCGTCATGAGCGTTGAACCCGGTTTCGGCGGGCAGAGCTTTCTTCCCGCGAGCGTTGACAAGATCCGCGAGATCCGCCGTGAGGCGATCCGTCGGAACAAAAACACCGTGATCCAGGTCGACGGCGGGATCGATGAAAAAACGATCTGTCTCTGCGCGGCTGCAGGAGCAGACTGTTTCGCGGTAGGCAGCACGGTATTCCGCAGCGACGACAGGGCAAAAACGATCCGCGCGCTGCGAACCGCCGCGCAGAACGTCTATTTAGCCGATATTTAACCGTTTGCCGTATTCGGCGAGACGCGCGCGGCGAAGCCCGAGAGGATCCGTCGAAACGCTGCCGTATTCCGAAAAAAACGCTTCGTTCGCAGCGCCGCGGAAACAAACATAATAATTTCCCCGCCAGAAATACGCTTCGTAAAACAAATCGCGCGATTTCAGAATCGACAAACAGTCGAGAAACGCATCCGCCGTCTGCACCCGGCAGATACAGCCGTTTTCTGTGCCGTCTCTGGCGGAAAAAATCAGAATACACCCGCTCCGGCAGCCGGGCAGCGTCTCAACGAGAAATCCGCCGTCGATCTGCGGGCGGGCCCCTGTCTGCCTGCACGCTTCGTCAAATACGGCAATGATCGCCCGTCTTGTGCCCGCCGCCGTCGGATCCAGACTGTCGTATGTAATACCGAGCCGCGCCATATCCTCGCCAGTCAGGGCAACGGAAACGCGCGTCTGGTTCTGCAGCAGCACCGTCATATCCATCCCTCCGCTGCGGCGCGTTTTTTCAGACTGCGCCGCGTTACAGGAATATGATAACGCATCCGCGAGGGACAGACAATGCAAAAAATATGGAAAAACGACCTCATCGGGAGACTTTTCAATGAAAAAAGAGAATAAAAAAAAGCCCGTTTCCGTTCCTCAGGAACGAAAACGGGACGCCGCCGGCAAAGACGGACGCGCGACGCGCGCCAGTTCATCGGTAGGATATTATGATTTTACGCCCGACTACCCCGCAGAGCAGCAGGCGGACGGCATCTACTTCAGGAACGACGCGCCGAAAAGATTCTCTCCGCGGCAAAAGCTGCTGATCGCAGCCGCGGCGATATTCGTATTCTGCGCGGCGTTCACGATCTGCCGCGTCATGCTGCATATCTCCGAAAAGCAGCCGGGGGCGATCGGCGACGCTCCCGTGTGGGAAGTCGAAGAGACCGCATCTCCGCCCGAGATCGTCACCGTGCCGCCGGGAGACGGATAAAACCGAAAGACCGTTGCCACGTAAAACGCGGCGGTCCCGGTCAGAAACGAAACACCTGTTTTTCTATCTGATCCCCGTAAACCGCCGCGCCTGTAACCAGCACGCCCTGAACAACGGAGTCAACGGTAAATCCGCCGAGCAGCCCCGCGCCGAGGATCCCCAACGGCAGCAGGATCAAAGGGATCCACCGATCGTCGATCGCCCGGATCCCCTTGATGATTTCGCCCGCGATCATCAGCGCCGGTATGAGTACCAAAGCATTTTCGGTTATATATTTTATCACGCTCATCAGCATATCTCCCTCATTCTCCGTCAAACACCGCGGAGATCCCCATGCGCATCAGCAATTCCTTCTGCCGACGCTTCACCTCGGTCGCGTACGCCATCGCTGCGTGCATATCCCCGTTGCAGTGCGCGTCGGGGATACGCGCCACGGCGACGGCGGTCGCCTCGCCCAAAGCCAGAGACGCGTTGACCGATTCGATCACGGCGCATTCCAGCTCGGTATGGGCTTTTTCTTTTTCTTCATTTTTTCTGTCGCGCCGATCAAGGTATTTTTTCAGATACCATACCGCAAGGCCCGTCAGGGCGGACGGCAGACCGAGCGCCGCGATAAACTGCCCTATCGTAAGACTCATTTCTTTTTGGCCGCTTCCTTCAGAATTTCTTTCGCGTCCGCGCTTGTGATCCGGCCGTCATCGTCCATATCGCCGCGCGCGATCTGCTCCGCCGTCGCGCTCTCGAGCCCCGCGGCGATGCGCAGCGCCTTTCTCGCGTCGGAAGAATCCACGTCGCCGTCGCCGTCGATATCTCCCTTTCCCTTTTTGTTTTCCGCAAGACGTTCGTTGACCGCCTTCTGCGCGGCGGCGGCGTCCCAGCCGGCTTCGGTCAGACGCCGGACGCGTTCCTCTCCGTTGCCCCATTTGCCCGCGAGGATCTCATTCACAAGCTCCGTCGTCGGCGCTTTGAGCGGTTTCTTTGCCGCGGAAAAGTTTTTATAGCAGTGGTTCATATCGAACACGCCGCCGAAGCCGTCGATATGTCCCTTGCTCGTATACTGCCAAAGATCGTAATTGCCCTTATAGGTACAGACGCTGTTGTATTGCGCGACCCAGCGGGAATACCCGTTATACCATGCGTCCGTCAGATAGGTGTTCCACCAGTAGGTGTTCGCGTATACGCCGAACGTATATCCCGCGGCTTCGACCTTTTTGCAGAACGCTTTGGCGATCGCCAGCAGATTCGCGTTCCCGCGGGCGGCGACCTTGTTCTCTTCAAGATCGTAATACAGCGGCATGACCGGACGATACCCTTTCAGCAGCCGGATCGCGTGCTCCGCCTCGCTTTCCGCCTTTTCGGGCGTATCCGCATAGGAATACAGATATACGCCCCACGGAATGCCGATTTTTATACAACCTTCGATGTTATGCTTATATTGCGCGTCGTCCTGACTGCGGTAATCGCTGCCGTAGCCGACGCGTATCACGGCAAAACCGATTTTGCCCTTCATTTTATCCCAGTCGAGATATCCGTTATGTTTTGAAACGTCAATACCGTCGGACAGGATTTTTCTTGCCATTTGATCGATCTCCTTTCCGAAATCAGACAGATTTATCATGGTTCGTTATTGAAAAGTTTGTATTACGGTGTTATCATAACCATAATATACTATGCAGAGAGTGTGAGTTCGGATGAAAAAATATGAAACCGCGATTATCGGGCATGTTTCCGAGGATATCAACACGGATTTTGAAGGAAACACCGTCCGGATCCTCGGCGGAGCCGTGATATACGCTTCCGCCGCCGCTTTCGCGCTCGGGCACGCCGTCGCCGCGATCACGAAGATCGTTCCCGACGACCGGGCGCGCAGGAACGCCTTCATCCTTCCGCCGGAGGATATATATATTCGTTCCGCCGCCCGGTCCACAAGCATTGAAAACCGCTATCTGACCGCGGATAAAGAACGCCGGATCTGTCGCTGCATCTCGCAGGGAGACGCTTTTCGTATCGCGGACCTGCCTGCGGAGATCAGCGCAAGAGTCTTCCACTTCGCGGGGCTGATCTACGGAGATTTTCCCGATGAGCTGATCAAATACTGCGCAGGCAAGGGCGATATCGCCCTCGACGTGCAGACCTGCCTGCGTCACGCAAATAAAGAAACAGGGGAAATGTTCTTCAACGACTGGAGCGTCAAGCGCGAAATGCTGCCTTACGTCCGGTATCTTAAGACCGACGCCGCGGAAGCGGAAATTCTGACCGGGACCGGCGACAGATACGAAGCGGCGAAGATACTGCATTCTTTCGGCGCGCAAGAGATCCTCATCACCCACAACACCGAAGTGCTCGCTTATGACGGCGAAAAAATGTATACCTGCCCCATCAGAGCCAGAAACCTCAGCGGAAGAACCGGCCGGGGCGACACGACCTTTTCCGCGTATATCAACGAACGTCTGAGCAGCGATATTCCCGCCGCCCTGCTGACCGCGACGGCGCTTGTGTCTTTAAAGATGGAAACTCCCGGACAATACCGCGGCACGCGCGCGGATCTCGACGCGTATATCGCTGAGCTTTACCCCGATCATCCGGTCATCTTACGCTGACTTCCAGCACCGCCGATCCGCCGGGGATCGGCGGTTTTTTTATATTATTTCATCGGATATCAAAGTCATCGGCGCGCCGCAGATCGGCGTGCTTTTTTCACCGTCCGCCCACAGAATACGTACGCTGTAGGTGATATACGGCCGGGCGGCTGCGGCGAGCGAGCGCGTCTGCTCGCCCGAAAGATAAAAATACCCGGCCTTGCCGACGATCTCACCGGGCACGGTCAGCGGTTCGTCTCCCGTAACGGTCAGCTCGATCCTGTCGCCGTCCCCGAAAACCTCCGCCACGGGGTTTTCCGGAAAATAAAAACAAACCTTCAGCGTCAGGTCGTCTCCGCCGACGACCTGCAAACGTTCCGTCTGTCGCTCACAGTGCATTCCGTTCGCCTCCTTACGCGCCGCAGTAATAATCAAGAAACAGATCCACAAAATCATAGGCGGTCGATGAGGCGGGGAACACGCAGGTCACGATGCCGTTGCTGCTGTCCGCCGCGTTGACATAGCCCGTTACGGAATAGAACTTTCCGTTCGCGCGCACAAGCCCCGAAACCGGGCCTACCGATGCGCCGCCGTAAGTGCTGTGCGGCCGGTAGGCGGATACGATCTGCACGACCTGCATTGCTCCGCTTGCCGAGGAGGTGACGTTCGTGATTCGGATTCTCGAGGAGATCCTGTCGCCGATCTTTCTCACATATCCGCTCAGAACGGAACTTCCGCCTACCATATTCGTGCAGAATCTGCTGACGGAAACGGTCGTGATCTCCGTCAACGCATTCAGGGCGGCTCCGGCGCTTGCCTCGCCGGTGCCGCCCTTTTCGATCGGCAGCTTCACGGTCGTGGCGCTGCCGGTGGTCACAATGTATCCGAGATCCGTCGACGAAGCCTGCGCCTTCAGATTCGCACCGGTCCAGCCGAGATACAGCTTTGTATTCTTCTGACCGGTACCGCCGCCCTGCTGCACCGGCGTATAGCCCAGCGCAGCCTGTTTTGAGGCAAGCGCGGTATTGATTCTGCCGATACTCTCCGCATTCTGTTCCGCCGCCGCTGCGGCCGCCCCGGCTTCCGCGGCATTCGCCGCGATACTCTGCGCGTCGGCGGCAAGAACGGCGTCGATCTGCGTCGCGTTGTAATTCAGATCTTCAATATTGAACGGATCGTCGTTTTCCGGCAGCCGCAGTCTGCTGTTTTGCGTGTAATTCATATCATTCAATCTCCCCTATTGTTCTGTCGGAGCGTACCTGTGCGCAGGTATAAACGGCAAGCGCGCCCCAGGTATGTCCCTGCAGCTCGCCGTACCGGTTAAAGAGCAGCTCTACGCTCAGCGCCATATTGAGCGGCACGGTACTTTCAAGAAACCGCGTCACCCGATCCGTCTGTGACCGCATACCGAGCGCGACGCGCACGTTGATACGGTCATTCCCGCTTTCACCGGCAAACGTACGCTCGATCAGAAAACCGTCCTCCCCCAGAAGAGACGCAAGATACCGTCTGATCCCTTCAAGCGTGTAAGGACGGCGATCGAGCAGCACGGAACGGATCAAGAAACGCGTATCTTCCGCCCGAAGCTCCGGCGAAATACCGAGCGAGGCGGCAAGACGCGCCGTTTCCTCATCCGTCGCCGTATCGGAAAACTGCGACGGGACAAAACGGTCAAGCTTCGCTTCGAGCCGATCGAGCCCGACCGTCTGCGCGTCCAGAATCACACCGACGTCATGAAGCTCCGTCAGCATTGCCGGCAGACATTTTTTCAGATCGATATCTCTCATTCGGAGGCCTCCGTCAGAGTCAGCGTACCGAGAACCGGCACGGAAACTCCGTCAAATATGCTGCTGTTGATCGTCTGCCCGCCCCGTTTTACCGTCACGGAAAAGACGTCGAGCACTTCCTCCGCCGAAAGAATCGCGGTAAAGACCTCGCTGCTGCGCAAGGTCGCGGCGCCCTGTTCCGCCCAGATCTCGCCCAGCCGCCGCATCAGCTCATTGATCTTTTCCGTAACCGAGGCCCGTACCGCCGCAGTTTCCGCGCCGGTCTGCTTTACGATCCGCGCTGAGACCGTGATCGGCTCGGTCGTTACCGCGCGTACCGCGCAGACGTGGCAGATCGGCAGCGTTTCATTCACCGCGGCGCCGACCGCGTCGATCACGCTCTGCGACGGAACGCCGTATTCATCGGAGATCACCGTCAGCATCACATTGCAGCCGTCGTTGTTCATATCCGCCCGTTCCGCCTTGCAGCCGCCCACGCCCGGCACCCCGAGCGCAAGCTCGGTATACGCAGCCCTGTTGCCGGCGAACGCCGCGGATTTCACGCTCGCAAAATACCGACTGCGCAGCTCTTCTTTCGTCTCGTCGTCTCTGCCGGCGGAAATCACCCGCACAGAAGACGAAACGACGACCGTCGGATCGCTGCCGAGAAAGACCGGGGGCTCCTGCGCCGCGCTTCCGATGGCGCAGCCCGTTTCGCATGTCAGAATATATTTATCCTCGTCCGTCTGCTCCGAAGCGTAAAACTTCAGGCCGCCGAGCGAAAAACTTCTTTCGGAGCGGCCCGCGTTCATATCAAGCGTACCTGACGTCAGCGTGATCTCAACCTGCGGCGGCAAGGCCGCCCGGTACTCCACGCCGCGTTCGGCGGCGCGGCGGATCAGATTCTCAAGAGAAGCCGTATCGGCAAAACTTTCCGCCTGCGCCTCCTCGATACGAAGATACAGCGCCGTCATTGCCAGCGCCGCAGGCGCGAGCAGATCGAAGCTGACGCTGCCCTCGGAAGTATCAAGCCCTTTCCCGCCCGCATAAGACAGCATGGAATCAAGCAGCTGTTCATATATTTCGTTCTCAGTCAACGCGCTCATATTTCCGTCTCCTCCCGGAATTCGCTCTCCTGCGTCAGCACACGGAAGCTGACGTGCACGGAAGCGTCGTCAGCCCGCGAAAACTCAAAGGAATCCACGGTATTGATCCTGCCGTCCCGCAGAAGCGTATCCGTAATGTAATTTTTGATCTGAATAAAATAGACCTCGCCGCGCAGCTGCGAAAACAGCCTGAAAGGCAATCCGTAACGCGCGGAATAGATCGGGAACGTGCCGCGTTCGGTCAAAAGTCTCAACCGGATCGCCTGCCGCAGCGCGGAGATCCCGTCTGTCGGGCCGGCGATCCGGCCCGAATCAAAATCGATCCTGTAATCCCGCTCCGCCGCCGTATCGACGACGAGCGAAAGCGGACTGAAAATTGTTTCCGGCGTCATGATTCCTCCTGCGAGAGCGCGTCGACGATATAACAGCGCTGACCGCCCGCGGCCCGCAGCGCAAGCGCAAGGCAGCCGTCGGTCATCCGCTCGGCAGCGCCTGCGCAAACGCTCACGTTTTCCGCCGGCAGCGGCACGCCCGCAAGACGCACCGTCAGCGGAGAAACCGCGTCAACGCGCAGCGTTACGGCGTCGCACGGGTTTTCCGCCCGACAGACGCGGCGCGCGGCGTCGCGGATCAGCTCAGCGAATTCAAAAGCATCCGTCATAGTATCTCCCTTGTGATATACCTCATTTTTACGTCCATCAGATGAACGCCTCCCGAAAAAGTATGCTCTACGCTCTCGCAGCGCATATCCGCATACCTTTCCCCGTCTTCGGAAAACTTCACGACGCTGCCGCCGCGCACGTCCGAAGACCCCGCGCACCCGCGCGCGATGACGCAGATGTTTTCGCGGGAATACGCGTTGAGCAGCTTTTTTACCGTCTCCGCGGGCTCCTGCGACGCGTCGATCCGTTTATAATACTGCAATACGCCCCAGCGCTTCTCCGCCGCCGGATCATTCGCGATATACAGACTTCGCACGCCGGATCTGCGATCGTCGGACGCGGCGGCGACGCGGTTATATACCCCGTCGTCGATCGAATACCGTTTTACATATGAGCTCATGTTCCCGGGATCGAGCATGACGCCGTCGTCCCCGGAGTCCGCGTTTTTCAGCGTCAGCGCTCCCGCGTCGTCATACAGCAGAAAACGTCTTCCCGTCTGTTCCAGCGTCGCCGTCAGGGCTTCGGAAAAAATATCCGCGAGCGTGTTTTCATAAACCGTCTGCGGGAGAACGCAGCCCGTATCGACGATCGTTCCCGTCCGCAGACCGTATTTTGCAGCGATCAGCTTCACAAGCTCCGAAGCTTTTCCGCCGAAGACAAAGCTGTCTCGGTTTTTCAGATACCGAAGCTGATCGAAGCATTTGACGCAGACCTGTCCGTCGTGCCGACGCTCGACGGTGAACACATAGCCGAAGAACATATTTTTTCCGCCGAACGAAAAACTGACCGCGTCGCCGTCGCCGATCCCGCCGTCGTCTATGCCGACGACGGTAAATTCCAGCACCGCCGGGGAGATCCCCGCGAACGAAGTAAGCTTCGGCACGCCGACGACGCAGGGAGCGATCGCGTCCGCGTCTCGTCCGATCAGGACGCTCAACCCGTCCGTATTCAGATTCTTCAGCGCCGTGTCGTCTGCGCGGAACGCGGCGCGGCTGCCGACCGACACCGTCCGCACGGAAACGATAGTTCCGGCGGAACGCTCTCCCGCCGATCCGCCGCCCGTATCTCCTCCGCCCGCGCTGTCGGACGCGCCGCCCGGGATGATATTCCCGTTCCAGCCCCAGCCGAGATAACCGTTGTGCATCCCCGCCGAAAGCTTTCTTTTCACGATCGTACCGACCGGATCGTACATCCATCCCCCGCCGGCGGACAGCGCGACGTGCCCGTAAAGCCTGCCCATACTGCCGTCGCCGTTGAAATAAACCGCTGCGCCGGCAGGCGGACAGAGATCTCCCGCGGTACCCGAACGCATAAAATCGATCCGCGCCTGCTTCGCGCTCGCGCGGGAAACGAGCCGTCCCGTACCGGCATAATAACAGCGGGCGACGAAGCCCTGACATCTGCCGTGCCAGACGGACGAGCCGACGTAAGAAGCGGCAAACGCCAGCATTTTTTCAAGTTCGGAAGCCATCTTATCCACCGACCTTCAGCTTTGCGGGTTTGAACTCTCTGTACTGCCGCAGTTTCAGACTGACGCAGAAATCATCGCCGTATTTTTCCGCGTCCTCTGCGACGGTCATTTCTTCGATCGTAACGGTATCCGTGGTATCGAAAAGACTCGCGGCTTTCCCGCTCACGCCCTCCCGCAGGATCGTTCTGGCGTCGGAGGCGCGGATCACACCGGTATCCGACCCCGTCAGATAATAGGCTTCCTCGCTGCCGTAATTCAACGTTCGCGCGGCGAATTTCAGCACCGTCTGCGCGTTCAGCCTGCGCACGACGACCATATCGAAATGCGCGGCGTTCTCCCGCAGGCTCTGAAGATGCCGCAGATAATACTCCGGCGGCTGAAAGCCATTATGATACAGTGCAAAGGGATACCTGGCCGTCGGCAGCAGCAAAGAAAAAGAATACTGCCGCAGCCCCGGCGTTTCGGGAAGCGCGATCTCGCCGCCCGCGGCCAGGTCGAAAACCCTGTTTTTCCCGTCCTGCGTAACGCTGAACCGTGAAGGCGTCACGGGCATAAGAATATTGTCAAGATAAAAATAGTATTTCATATTCCTCCGTCAACGCGCGACTCCGCAGCGCCGAGACCCTGTCGTCATTGATCCCTACGCGGGCAGCGTCGGCCCGCGCCGCGGAGATCGCGCATTTCATATGCTGTAAGTCAGATCGGGCGACGCCGCAAGCGCAGCCCGAAGACGGGAAATAAAATCGGCCAGATGCTCGCCGAAGCGGTCATTCCCCGCGTCCGGACCCGATGCGGACGCATCTTGCGCATTGTCGAACGGCGCCGCATTCCCCGCCATCCGCATCGTTCGCGATTCAAGCGGAGCGAACGCGTCCGTCGCCTGCCGGCCGACGGTCACTGCAGCGGCTGCTTTTCCGTCTTCCCTTTTCATTTCCGTCAATTCGCCGAAAGCGAAAAGCGCCGCCGCCGAAAACGCGTCCCCGACCGCGCCGGACAGCTCTGCTCCGTACTGATGTATCGCCGCGGTCTGAGAAAAGTACGATTGCTCTGATACCGTCCGTTCCGCGATCCGCGGGGAAGGCTGCGACCGCTCACCGAAAAAGGCGGACGGATACTCCCCTGTCTGAAAACCGCCTGCAAACGCTCTCCCGATTCTTGTTCCCGCCGCCGGCACCGTACTGTCGGCGAGGCGGTCCGTGCGGGATAAGACTGACGTCCGCGCAGACGCGGCGTCGCCCGCCCGATCATACGGTTCCCGAGCGTTCCCGGCATACTGCGCAGACGATCGGATTGTATTCGCCGCGTCTTCGATCGTCCCGACAAAAGTTTGTCTTCGCGCAGCCGAAGGATCCTCCGCCGCGTGCCGGATACGCCGCGCATCCGGCGCAGCCCCGACGTCGTCGGCCGCCGTTCCGACGCGGGAGAGAGACGAAGTACCCGCGGCAAACGCTGCTTCTTCGCTTTGCGAGAGCCATATGCCGTCGCCGGGAACGGTTTGCCCCGCAGAAAAGCCGAAATCAGCTTCCGCCGCCGAACCGCCGGCAAATGCAGCCGTCAGAAGGTCCGCCTGCGCAGGATACGACCTCAACGCGGCGTACGTCGCCGCGCTTCCTGCGACGGCGTACGCCGCCGTACGGCTCTCCCCGCCCGTTCCCGACGGAACAGACGCGGCGACCCGAAGGCTCTTTCGCGCCGATTCGCCGATCTGCGTGTTATTCGTTCTTATCCGCGCCCCGAATGGCGTTTCCCCGCCCGCCGGAGCTGTCGGTTTTTCCGCCGAGCCGATCGACTCATCCTCCGGGATCGGGGACGCCCGTCTCATTCTTGATTCGAACGCCCCATCCTCCTGCGCTTCCCGAATTGTCTGAGGCGTATCAGACGGTACTTCCGCCGTCTCTGCCTGTCGCGTCCGCGGCGCGGACGGGATCGCGGAACGCGGCTTCTCACCTCCCGACGCCGATTCGGGATACTGCGAGTTCACATCTTCTGAAAGCTTCGCCGGAACGGAAAATTTCGTATGCACATCTTCCGTCGACGACGCGGGAACAAAAACCCGCTCGACCGCATATTTCTGCGCTTCCGCCGGGAGAGCGAGATCCGAAAGAAGTTCTTCCGACGCCGCGGCCGGCAGGGAAAGCCCCTGGAGCACGTCTTCCGACGCCGCCGTCGGGTTCAGAAGCAGCGGTGCGGCAGCCTCCGAAAACGAAGTCGGCGCCGTAAAAGCCTCTTCGAAGTCCGCCGCCGCAGTCGCAAAGGGCAGAAAAGCCTCCGGGGAGGCGATCGCGGGATATTCTTCCGACAGAAACAGCGCGGCGAATGAAAGCAGCTCCGCGACCGCCTCAACGGCGCGGGGATAAGACGCGCTTTTATCCGTAACGATACCTCCCCTCCGCCTCTCGCTCGCCGTTCAGCACAGCGATAATAAACGCCTTTTCGTTTAAATCGGCGTCAGCCCAAACGGACGGCAGAATCCCGAATCGCCGCAGGGCAAGCGCGGCGTATACGGCGTCGGGATCCCCGTCCGCGATCAGTTTTTTGCTTCTTCGCTGAGCTGCGCCGCGCTGACGTCAAGTCCGCTCTGCTCGCGCACAAATCCGGCCAATGCGTTGAAATCGCCGGGCGAGTCCAGTATCTCCATCAGCAGATCCTGCGGCGTGTAAACGCCGTAACTGTCCTGCAGCGCGGCGTCCTTCAGATCGGGATACACCACCGCCGCGGCGCAGAGCTTCGGGACAAAATCTCCGCTCAGCACCGTCTGCATTCCGTGTTCGGTGCGCACGCTGCTTGTGCAGTCCAGACGGATCGCCTCGGCCTCACGCGTGGTCAGAGGCTTGATCTCCCACTCCAGCGGCTCGCCGTTTTCATCGAGAAGCGACCTCGTCGCCGTGTAAAACACATTGAGTCTGGGCTGCTTGTTGCTTTTCATAAAGCGCTCAAATCCGCTCATATACGACCTCTCTGCATCGTGTTATCGGAGCTTTTCCCTCCGCCGAAGGTTTCCGCGATGTGGAAATCGTCAAACGTAAAGCTGATCTTTTCATCGAGAAAATCGCCGTCCGCGTCGAATTTTGCGAGCGTACCGCCGTCAAGGCAGCAATCCGTAAGGATCACGGTCTGTCTGCCGACAGAGGAAGTCGGATCCTCGTTTGTCACCTGGATATCAAAATAGGTATCCTCGCCCGTGTTCTTGTATTTCTGCAGCAGCAAGCGCATAATGCTCTGATTATAGTGCGCCGTCGCGGTGCCGCGGCCGACCCAGCCCACGGATTTCGTGCCTCTGCCGGGCTTGCCGAGGATCGGCACCTTGATCTTCGTCTTGTCCACATGCGCCTCAAAGCCGATCGCCTGCATGAAGTTATAGCGTCTGCCGTCGATCGTGATATAGCATTCCGCCATTGCGGCGCTGATACTGTCTTTCGCGTTCATTGTCGCCATTGTCTATCGCTCCTCTCACCCTAAAACGCAGGTCATATACAACTTCGCCATTGAACCGGTCACGGTGACCGTTTCGCTGACGATCACAGCGTTTTTATCCTCGCCGGCTTCCACGGTGATCTCATCGCTGTCAAAGCTCTCGATCGCGCCGCTGTCGCGAAGCGCGCCGAGCATCGCGATCATATCCGCCCACAGGCTCACCCTGCCGGAGGCGTTGTTCGGGATTCGGCCCAGATACTTTTCGGTAAAGACGCTCACCGTATCAGCCGCGATTCTGTCCGCCACGCGCACGACGCGGTTATCCTTAAAGATCTCTCCCTTATTCGCGGTCGTATTCACAAGACTGTTGATATCTGCCAGCACGCGCACTTCGTCGCCGACGCGGTGCAGCGTAAACTCCCCGCGGGAGATCATGTCCGAAAGCTGCGTGAGCGTATAATTGTCGCGCAGCGCATACTCGCCGGTATAAACTCGGTTCAGCGCGGTCTCGCTGACAAGCGTGCCGGCGTTGAGGCCCGCGATCCAATAGACAAACCCCGTCGGATCGCTGCCTGCGGCGGCGCAGCCGACGTTGACGATCCCCTCATGATCCGCGCTGCAGTTATAGAGCACGGTCTGAAATTTCACGCCGACCTCGTCGCGCATGCGGATCGTATACGACTTATAAAGGTTTTTGAGAATATTGTCATTCGAGCCGAGCGCGAGCGTGTTGAAGCTTTTTTCCTCAAGCTTTGCGAGGAACGCCGCATGCGTATCGCTCGTCGCGCTGCCGTCTGTGCCGCCGGTAAACGCGGCGCCGCTGCTCTCCGCCAGCTCTGCGGAAGCGTCAAACAGCACGAAATCATTATCCGTGAGCTCCGAAGCGGACGCGACGGTCTGAACGTCGGCAAGATATTCGTCGAGATAGGTCTTTACCGTAAAGGTATTTTCCGTCTCTGCGCTTACGGTCACGCTCAGACGGTTGCCCGTCACGCCCGGGTATTTCGCCGTTCCGAACGCGCACTGCGCCTGCGTGCCGCCCGCGTTTACGCGGCAGACGATCACCCGCGATGCGTTCATCAGCAGTTCTCTGAGCGGACGCAGCGCGTCGGCGCCCCATTCCTCGCCGAACTTTTCGCGCGAGGAACGAAGAAGGTCGTCGCCCGTCAGCGTGATAAGCTCGCCCTCCGCACCCCATGAGAGCTCAAGCCCCACCGCCGCGGTTCCGCGCTCCTGCGCGCCGGTAAAGACGCTGTCCGTTGAAACAAAGTTGATATACGCCCCGGGCATTGTTTTGTTGTATGCGGAATATGTTCCGCCGCCGTATGACATTATAAAGTTTCTCCTTTCATGATCAGCCGCTCCATCATCGCGGCCTCCTCCTCCCCGCCGTCGCCGCCGAGGGTAAAGTATTGTATTTTGAATGTAAACCGAAGCAGCTCGTCCGTCACCTCGAAACCGCGGCTGTAGCCCCGGGCGATCGCGCCGAAATCCGCTTTCTTCTCATAACAGCGATACGCGCCGTTCGGCGTTTCGACGCTGTCAAACAAACGGAACAACCGGCGGGAAAGCTCCAGCGCGTTTTCTCTGCGCTGTCCTTCGTCCGGCGGAAGGTATTCGATCCGAACGGTAAAGGACTCCAGCAATCTGCCGCCGATCAGCCGTTTTTCACGCAGATCGTCCGCGGAAAGAAAGAAACAGGGCGTCGAAAAGCCCTGTTCCGCGGGCTGACGGAAGATCTCAAAGCCGAAGGTCTCAAAAAGCGTCGAGGCAACGGCCGCCAGAATTTCATTGACCGTCTGCATATTACGCCTCCGTTTCAGCCGGCTTCACAGTGATTTCGACGTGACCGGGATAGTATTTCGCGATTCCCGACGCTTTCAGCCGGATGATCTTCCCGTCACGCGCAAGCTCAAAGACCGAACCCGGCGCGACCTCGATGCCCGCGGGCAGAAACACGACCGCTCCGCCGGTAACGTGCGCGGTCCTGTTGTTCTGTTTCGCCGCGGGATAAGTGTCGTAAGAAAGCCGGCAGGGCACGCCGGCCAGGACACAGGCGTCGTCAAATACCGTTACGCCGTCTTCTCTTCGGGATTTCTCCCGCGCGAAAATGTTGCACGTATCGGTAAAAAGTACGCGGATCGCTCTGTCGCTTCCGTACACAAAACCGCCTCCTTACGACCAGCGGATCCGGCGATATCGGTTCAGGATCTCGTTATAACCGCGGCAGACGGCCATTACGGCGTCCGCCCCCGCCGAACCGAACTCCACCTGCGTATCGCCGACTTTGACCGATTTCACCCCTGCGGATTCGTCCGCGCTGACAGCCCCCGGCTGCCGCAGCAGCGCCGCCGCCATGGAAAGGGCGATCCGCTCCAGAGCACAGGGCAGCTCGCGGATCCCGCAATACGCGAAGATATAACTCTCCGCCGCCGCCGCGGCCTTCAGCGCCTCGGCTTGCGTACAGTCCTGTCCGGCAATGCGCATCAGCGATCGAATATTCATACCGGTCAGCCGATCTTATATTTGAACGCCACGACGCGGATCTGCTTGGGCTCGTAGACGGGCGACCAGTTTTTGCCGTTCGCGAGCTCGGCGCGGGTAGGCGTTTCGATATGTTCTCTGACCGCGTCGGTCCATTTTACGCCGCGCGGGTGCAGCAAAAAGGTTCTGCGGCTGACGAGATAATCGATACCGGACGCCATCTTCCCGTCTCGCACGATCTCCGTGTCGATATTTCTGACGGGCGTGCCGACGCCGTAAGCAAGCGCGCCTTCGCCGAAGATATACGCCGTATGAACGCCGTTTGCGCTCGGGCATCCGTCGTCGACGATCACGCGGCGATCCTGATAGGTCGAGAATTCGACGCTGACGGAATCGCGCTGCGTTTCGATCAGATTCTGTTTCTTCAGATACGCCTTGGTCGCAGAATCCATTACAACGGCCGTCAGCGAGCCCTGCGCGTCGCCGAGCAGCTGCAGCGCGTCGATAAACGCCGCGGCGGAGATCTTTTTCGCCGCCTCGGACGATGCCGTTGTGATATCCGCGATATGATCCGCCATCGGCGTAACGGTCTCACCGTCTTCGGTATACGAACCGAAGACGCCGGAAAGCACCGCGATCAGCTCCTTCTGCAGATCGCGCGCCCAATAGGCGGAGACGAGATCCGCGACCGCGCGCATCGGATCATAACCGGAAAGCGCGGCGGAAAGATCCGTTGCGGCCCACATATTCGCCCTGCGGATCGTTGCCGCCACATCCTTATTCGAGGTGATCTGTTTTGCGGTCAGGGCCGCTCCCTCGATCACGGGCTCGGAATCGCCGGTCAGGTCCTCAAAAAAGGGCATATTGTGGATCGGGGAAGCCTCGGAAGCGAGACGGTCGAATTCGGGATTTGTCGAAACGATCCCGCTGTCAAACAGCGCGGAGAGCTCCTTTGTCCTGTTGATGACGTAAGGATCGAACACTTCGGGAATGATTACGTCGGATAAAGTGGTAATTGCCATGTTGGTTTCCTTTCTTCATAATTGATAACAATGTTCTGCGAAGCGAACGGATCGGCAGCCGTTCAGCTCCTCGCCGCCGCCGCGAGCCTTCGCGCGGTCTCGGGTGAGCTGCGCATCAGTCTGCCCTGCTCGGTCAGATTGAAGCTGTCGGGCGCAAAGGGATTCGCGCTCGGACTTTCACCGACGCCGGGCGAGTAGCCGCGCTTCTCCCTGAGCAATACCGCCCCGGCGGGCGTGCCCGCAAGAGCGCCGACGATCTCGTCCAGCCCCTCCGGCTCTCCGTTTTTATCAAACGAAAAGCCGTCGACGCCGTGCTGCCGGTAAATAACGTAATCCGGATCGCTTACGCCTCTTTTTCGCAGACCCTCGCGCACCGCGTCGGTACGGCGAAGCTCGTCCAGATTCTTTTCCAGCGCGTCGCGCTCCCGCATCGCGCCCTGAAGCTCCGATCGCGGCGCGTAATTTTCGGCAAGATACGTCTCGATCGCCTGCGCGCGTTCTGCGTCGCCCTGGGCAAGCTGAGCAAAAAACGGATCCATATCATCCCTCCTTTCTCTTATTTATTTCATCGCAGGCAAGCCTTTTTAGCTCGGCCTCCGCGTTTTCGACAAAGGGATGATTGCGCAGCATCGTCTGCGTCGAGATCAGTTCACGGCTTTTGACCGCAATATCTGCAAGCTCCTCATCGTTGCGCACGCAGTTGCGCGTCCATACCTGCTCGATATTCCCTGAGCACGGCAGGGAATAAAATCCGCAGATTTCCCGCACAAGCGCCGAAAAACCCGCGGCGAACTCCGTCTGCATATCCCCCGCCTTCAGTTCAAGCAGCGAATAAAGGAATTTCAGCGCCACGCCGGAGGCGTTGCCGAATTTTTGCGGATCGGGATCCACGCCCTGCCCCTGCGTGAAAATCGCTTTCTCTGTCAGCTCGAGCATTTTTTCCCGCGCCTCGACGGGGATGTCGATGTTCAGCGTGCTGACGCCCCCCTCGCCGTCGTCGATCTTTACAGTCTTATACTTTTTCAGGTTTTCGAGGAAGCCCGCAAGATCCGTACCGCTGTAACCGGTCAGGACCATCACGACCTGCTGAATATCCTCCAGATCGTCGGCGAAACCGTTATAGGTCTTGTCGTATGTGTCGATCAGTCCTTTCACGCGGGAAAGATCGTCCGACAAGCGATCATTGTTCGCGAACGAAATAAACGGAGGCCGCCCGAAAGCGTGCCGATACACATTGCACCCTTCCGCGTTTTCGGCGGAAAAACAGATCGGTTCCTCCCGCAGCCCGGAAAGTCCCGCGTCGCTCACGGAACGGGAAAAATAGAAACAGCTCCCGCCGTCCCAGATCTCATATATGACGCGTCGCTTTCCGTCCTCCGCCTCCTTCTCGTACATGCGTATCACATAACGCAGATCTTCGCCCGTCTCATCGTAAACCGGCGCGATCTGCGAGCCGCCGATCACCGTAAAACGGAATCGGCCGCCGTCCGACCAGTAGTGCAGCCATGCGATCCCCGCGAACGACGCCGCCTTACAAAGCCGCTTGCACGTGCGCGCGAAGCCCTCGCCGAGCGCTTCTGTCAGTTTTTCATTTGTCTCGGGGAAACCTGTATCAAACAGCGGAGGATATGAAAACATATACGCCGCCTTCTGATCGATCAGCAGCGGGAAAAAAGCGCTCGGCACACGGTTGTCCGCCGCGCGCAGCGGCGCATGCTCCCGGTCCTCCGGCTCCTTTTTATAAAGAATATCGTTTTTCATTTCATAGTAGCGCTGCGCGGTCATCTCCCGCAGGATCACCGCGGATACCCGCGGTGCATATTTTTTGATGAGAAGCTTCGCTTCATTGACGTCCATTTTCGGTCTCCTTTTGTTGTCAGAATTAGCTTCTGGCTTCTGGCGTTACAGGGCCGGCAGCCAGCAGCCAGCGGATATCAGCCAAATTCTGATTTAACGGCTTCGCCGTTAAATCAGAATTTACTTGAGCACTTCCACCCGGCTTCCCGCGATCACCCGGTCGAGCGCGTAGCGGACCGCGTCGATACTGTGATTGTTCTTATCCGGATAGCCGGAGAGGATATCCCCGTTTCTGTCCCGATCATACTCATAGCTTGAAAACTCCTCCGCCGCCGCGGGACAGCGTTTCGGATCGATCACGATGCTCGTCAGGCTCTGCAGCCATTTCATCGAGTAATCCACAGAGCCGGGATATTTTTTTACCGGCACGGCGCGAATGTCGCAGCTTTTGTACTCGCTGACGGATTTCGGTTCCGCGCTGTCGCAGAAAACGATCTGTTTTTCCGAAACCCCGTGCTCGCTTTTCAGCAGCTGAGCCGTCTCGCGGTTGGATTTTTTCAGACACCGCAGCTCGTCGTAGACGTAAAGCGTCAGCCGGGCAGGATCGTAATACACACGGCTGTAAGCGTAGGGATCCGGGTACCAGCCCCAGTCCACGCCGCAGTAGATCCGGTCGAACGCGGCGATCTCGTCGTCGGTGATCTCCCGCAGCTCAAGATTGCCGAACACGCTCCCGCCGCTGCCGTTGGCGACGCCGAGATACTCGTTCTCGTAAGCGTCGGGATTCGCCCGCTTCAGAAACTCCGCTTCCTCCGTGAAGCTATTTCCGAGCCATCTGCGCGGCACGTCAAGATAGGTGCTGCTGCACAGAAGCCGTTCTTCCTTCGGCGTCGTCACATATTTATTCGCCCAGTTTACCGCCGAACGCGGCGGATTGAACGATTTGAAGATATACGCGTCGTCCCCGCCGCGGATCACGCTCTGCTCGATCTTTCGCACCGCCTCCGCCCCGGCGAACTGATCCAGCTCCTCAAACCACAGCACGCCGATCCACCCGAAGGGAACCTTGATCGATTTGATTTTGTCGGGGTCGTCCGCTCCGCGGAACCAGATCTTCTGTCCGGTCTCGATCCGCGTGATCTGCAGCGGATTCACCGTGCATTTGAACTCTGCCGAAAGCCCGAGCTTCCCGATCGCCCAAAGAAGCTGCTGGTAAACCGAGGTGCGCAGCGTCGCTCCCACCTGCCGCATCGCCAGCGCGTGCAGCGTCGGATCGCGCATCAGCCTGTCGATGATCGCAAGACTGATGAACGTGGATTTCCCGCTGCCTCTGCCACCCGAGAATACGTATTCATGATGCGCGTGCTCCCCGATATCGAAAAGCGCTTCGCAGAAAGCCGGCGCGACGCAATCTGCGGGCAGCCCGCGATAACCGGATTCGGCGGCAGGCGCGGGTTCGTTCTTTTTCTTCTCCATCGCCAGCTTTTCGTTGTCCAGCTCCAGCTTGTGGATCAGAGCCGCGTCGTCGCAGATGATGCTTCGCACCTCCTTGATGCTTGTAATGTTGCCGCTCTTCGCACTCTCAAGCAGCGCCGCGTTCACGATAAAAAAATTATCGACGCTCTCCCCCTTGAAAGCGTCGACGTCCGCCACGGCGGAAAGCTTTTCGATATCCTTTTCTCCCGCGGGCTGCGCCAGAAGAAGCTCCATGACCTGTTTCATGCGCGTGCCGCCGTCCACCGAACCGATTTTCGGGTTCTGCGACGCGGGTTGTTCCGATTTTCCGGAATTCGTTTTCATCACCTCTCTCTTTTTTTTCGCGGTTTATTTCCGCAGATCGACGTCTCACGGAAATAAAAAAAGAACGAGCCGCAGACGACCGCCGCGCTTCGTTCTCACTTTTCCACGATAACAGTTTACACCGACGCAAGACTGACAATCAAGGACATATCCGCGAAAAAACCGACATTTTCCGTTTTTTTCGGACAACCGCCGTCTGTCGGCTTCGGCAGCGCGGATGATCTCTCGTTTTCCCTCCCGGAGCTCTCGCTTTCCGCGCAGTTATCGCAGGATCCACGATCTCTTTCATGAAGTCAAACGGGAACAAATCGCAGACAGTCAAACGGGAAAAACCGAAAAACCCGATTGATTTTCACTTTTATATATGATATAGTAAAAAATGTAAAGGAGTGTTTTTTATGAAAAAATTCTTATCCGTTTTTCTGTCCGTTCTGATGCTCGTCACGGTCCTTACGCCCGCGATGAGCGCGTCCGCCGCGGACGAGGCGCTGCTGCCCGACGACGCGGTGATCCTGATCCCCGAAACCGCGACCGCGCAGGAATCCGCCGCGGCGAACCGGCTTCGCGGCCTGATCGCCGACATCAGCGGCGTGACGCACGAGGTCGCGACCGCGAACACCGCCGGCGCGTATGAGATCGCGGTCGGCGCGCTCGGCAAATCCGGCGCGGATCTTTCCGGCAAGCCCGACGGCAGCTACGTCATCAAGTCTTACGACGGCGGCGTCGCGATCGAAGGCGCGGGCGTGCGCGGCAATATCTACGGCGTATACGATTTCATCCGTCAGTTCGGCGGCGGCAGATACTATATCTCCTCGGAGTTCTCCAAGAGCCGCGACAGCATCCTGCTGCCCCAAAACGCGGATATCTCCTATGTGCCCGCGTTTGAGTATACCGATACGGACTGGCGCTCGCCCCGCGGCGTGGAGTATTCCCTCGCCAACGGCCTGAACGGCAGCGTCTACCGCTCGATCCCCTCAGAGCTCGGCGGCACGGTCGGTTATATCAGCTGGCTCTGCCATACGCTCTCGACGGAGTTCTGCCCCCGCGGCACGTATTTTGACGCGCATCCCGAGTATTACGCGCTGCACGACGGCGAGCGCACCCCGAAGCAGCTCTGCCTGACGAATGAAAACGTCTACCAGATCGTGCGCGACGAGGTCCTCGCGCTCTGCGCCGCGCAGTATAACCCGAACCTCCCCGTGCAGATCATCTCCCTGACGCAGGACGACAACCAGGAATTCTGCGAATGCGACGCCTGCAAAGCCCTCGACGAAGCGAACGGCTCCCACGCGGGCACGATGCTGACCTTCGCGAACCGCATCGCCGACGACGTAAAGGCCGCCGGTTACGACAATATCGCGATCGACACCTTCGCGTATCAGTATACGCGCACCACGCCGACCAACGTCGTCCCGAGAGACAACGTGATCGTGCGTTTGTGCTCCATCGAATGCTGCTTCTCCCACCCGCTGAACGACCCGAAATGCGGCCAGAACGTCAGCTTTATGAAGGATCTCGAGGGCTGGAGCAAGATCTGCGACCGCCTTTATATCTGGGATTACACCACCGATTACAGCCACACGATGGGCATCTTCCCCGACTTCGGCGTTCTGCAGGCGAATATGCAGGTCTTCGCGGAGCACGGCGTCAAAGGCGTGTATGAAGAGGGCAACTACTACATCAACGCCTGCGACACCGAGTTCGGCGAGCTGCGCGCGTATCTTCTCTCCCGCCTGCTGCGCGATCCCTACTGCGACTATGATCAGGAGATGAAGGATTTCCTGAACGATTACTACGGCGCCGCCGGCGAACCGCTGTATGAGTTCCTTGATATTATTACAAAAGACGCCGAGAAAAAGCACTGCGGCATCGGCATCGACATGGACGACGCGATCACGCTGAATCTGTTCCAGGTCAATAAGTGCGACAAGCTCTGGGAAGATGCGAAAGCCGCCGTCGCCGACGACGAGACGCGTCTTGAGAGAGTCAGGCGCAGCGAGCTTTCGTGGCGCTTCGTCAAGGCGTGCCACCGCTGGAGCGAGTTCCGGGGCGTATGCCGCGGCAAGGACGCGCGCATTCAGCTGCACGACGATCTGTTCGCCTACGGCGTTACGATGCGCAACGAGTGGACGGCACTGACAGAGGACAGCTTTGACGAGCTGTATATGTACGGACCCGCCCGTTATTGGTTCCGCACCGATTTCTCCGCCTTTGAGAACTTCGTCAGAAAGCTGTTCTTCTTCTTCATCGACCTGTCGGAGAAGCTGCACCCCTCGGCGGATCCCGTACCGGAGACGCCGGAAGAGATACCGGATGCGGGATGAGAGAACTATAACGATACGCTCTGCCTCCCGGATCAGCCCCGCGCATCCGGCTTATAACGGATGCACCGGTTGTATCAAAGGTATAATAAAGGTATAATATAAGATTTTTATATATTACGCATCGCTCATCTATTACCGTGAATTCTGATCTGTGCCGGCGCACAGGTCAGAATTCTCCAAGTAAGCGCTGATTCATTCCGGTGCGCAGATTGCGCCGTCAGTTTTTCGTCAGATCATTTAAAAAGACCGCAGGAAGGCTGCCGCCTTTCAAGGGATTTTCGGGCGATATGACGGGAAAGATGCAAGCAAGATGCGTGCCGAGTCTTCAGATGTGAATGAATCAGCGATTGCCTAAAAGGAGAGATCTCATGTCTTCCCGTTCTCCCGTGCTGACAAAGCGCAAAAAACTGGGCTACTGCTTCGGCATCGCCGCGGAGTCGCCCCTGTACAATATGTACTACACCTATTTCCTCACGTTCCTGGTGCAGATCGTGCATCTGCGGCCGGATCTTGCGGGCGTGGTGATCTTTATTTCCATCGCGTGGGACGCGGTCACCGACCCGATCCTCGGCAATCTCTCCGACCGCCCCGGCGTGGATAAGCGCAAGCTGATCCTGAGATCCTCAGTGCCGCTCGCGCTCTCGTTCCTGCTCGCGTGGAACAGTCTCGGCAACACGCTGTTCGGCGACGGGCAGGCGGCGAAAATGATCTTCTATACAGTCATTTCGATGCTGATCTGGCTGTTCTACACGATCTATACGATCCCCTATTACTCGGTGATCGCGGAGCTGACCGAGGACTACGACGAGCGCACCGAGATCCGCGGCACCTCCGCGTTCATCAACGCCTTCTGTATCGGTATCGGCAATATCCTGCCCGCCCTCGTCGGCGTCGGCTTCATCACCTATTTCCACGTCGCGGGCGTGATCGCGGTGATCACGGTCGTCACGGGCCTTGTCTGTGCGAAGTCCCTCAAGGGCGTCTATCGCGTCAGGACCGCCGCGCCGGGAGAAAAAATCGAGCGCGGACTCGGAGTCGGGTCCACGCTGCGTTCCTTTATCGAGATCGCGAAGCTGCGACCCGTAAGGATCTTTCTTTTGTTCGTGCTGTTCTTCCTGATCGGCAATTCGATGCTGCAGAGCAATCTTTCGTATATGATCGTCGACTGCATCGACACGGATTACAATTCCGGCATCGCGGTCGTGATCGGCGTGCTCGTGCTGACGATGGCGGCGACAGTGCCGCCGGTGACGAAGCTCGCAGAAAAGACCGACCGCCGCACGGTCTGCCTTATTTTCATCTCGATCTCCACGGTCGGCATCGCCGCGGCGAAGCTGATCGGTCTTGATGCGCAGATCGGCTCGTTCAAGATCATGCTCGTGCTCATGCCCTTCCTGCTGGGGCTCGGTCTGTCAACCTTCTGGACGGTCTTTTATTCCATGTCCTACGATATCGTGGAGCTGGACGAGTTCGTCCACGGCAAAAACGGCGCGCGCAGAGAGAGCATCATCACCGCGTTCCCGCAGTTCGTGCAGAAATTCGGTTCGGCGATCGGCATTCTGCTGCAGGGCGTGATCCTGAACGCCTACGGCTACGACGCCGGCGCGGAGACCGGCGCGGACGCGGCGACCTTCGTGCGCCCCGCGGAGCATATCGTCAAGGGGATGGAAAACGTCTCAACGATCATCCCCGCAGCGGTGCTTGTGATCGCGCTCGTTTTCCTGATCCTTTACCCGATGACGCGCAAGACCTACAACCTGCTGACCGAACAGCTCAAAAACAAGCGCGAGGGCAAACCCGTGGATACGACGGGCCTCGAAAAGCTCGGCAAATTCTGACCGACGCGATTTTTATTCAAAAAAGCATCCGGAAGCCCGCGCCCGGATGCTTTTTTATATAAACATCAGTGCTCCCGATACGATCAGCAGCTCATAGGTAACTTTCATAAACGTTTCTTTTTTCATTTTTTTATAGAGATACCCGCCGACCAGCATCGCGGCGCCGAGAACGAAGACTGCAACGGTAAACAGCTGAAGCGTTTCCGTCCCCCAGTTTCCGAGCCGGATATCGTCAAACAGCAGAATACTGTTCAGGATAACCCAGACCGAGCTGATCGTCGCACGGAATTCATCCTTATCCTTCAGTCTTTCCTGCAGATAGATCACCAGCAGAGGACCGCCGCAGACAAACAGACCGTGGATCATCCCCGCGGCGACAAGGATCGCGCCGCTGACGATCCCGTTGTGTCTGTGTTCTTTCTTTTTCGGCAGAAAAACGCGGATCAGCTCCACGGCGCCGACCAGAGAAACGATCACGCCGAGCAAGAGATGCATGATCCTGTCATGCGATGAGACCAGATCTTTAAAGCATACGCCGGCAAAAAGCCCCGCAGTCATGACCGCGGCGGCTTTGATCAATTCTTTGAGATTCACTTTTCGATACGAGGTCACGGTAACGCAGAGCACGGACACCAGCCCGAGCGCGTTAAGGATCGGTCTTGCCGTCTGCATGCCCACAAGCTGGACCGCGGGCGGCATGGCAAGCACCGTTCCGGCAAAGCCTGTGATGCCCTGAACAACGTTCGCGGCAAGGACCACAAGCAGAAACAACAGTTTTTTCAAGTCCATATTCGGTTTTCTCTCTTCTTTTATTCTCTCTTATGCGATCCTGTTTCCGATCAGGGTTCGATGATCTCCCAGCCCATCATTTTGGCGAATTTGCGGAACACGGGCAGAAATTCGCCGTAGCACATCACGATATGGTGCGCGACGCCCGTTTCGGTCACGGTGTCAAGCAGCTTTTTGACGGAGCAGTCGAAACGCACCTTCGCGTAAGTGCCCGAGAGCTGCTTTTCCATCGGCTCCGCCTCGCCCCGCGCAAGGAAGACCCGCGTTTTGCCGCGCGCGGTGTCGATGCGGATAAAGTCCGCCCTGCCGCTTTTCATCACAAAGCCCGCGGTCACGCCCTTGCCGCCCGCGAAGTAGGTGTCGAGGGTGCAGTCGCACACGCCGTCGGTCAGGTTCACCGGCGCGACGCCGCAGTGCCACATCAGCGCGTAATTCTCCTCGAAGTTGACCTGCGACAGATCCGCAAGGAACGGCGTTTCACAACCTGCCGCCGCGGCGGCGAGCATCGTTTCCGCGCCCTCCGCGTCGCCCTCGCAGGAAAGAATTCTGCCGTCGGCCTGCAAAATCGACATCATCGCGCAGGGTGCGATGCCGAAGGTCTTCGCGTATTCCGGCCAGCAGCGGACCGCCAGCGCGTCGAGTTTATTGTCGTCAAGAAATTTCTTCGTCGTCTCGCAAAGAAGCGCGACCTTGCGCACCTGCTCGTCCGTCACGCCGCGGCAGTTGAAGAGCTTGCGGACCTGCGCTTCGCGCGCCGCGCTGACTTCGCCGTCGACAGGCGAAGAGAACATTTCGCTCAGTTCGTAATGGTCGAGCAGCACGCCGGTCTTGCGAAAATTTTCAAGCTCGTCGATATCGAGATTGAAAAAACCGTCCGCGCGGTAGCCCGCGATGCCGATATGCGCGTGCTCGATCGCAGCGCGCATGCGCACCGCGTCCACCCACGCGCGGTCGATCGTATCGGAAACGACACAGTCGAAGCAGTCGCAGCCGGACTTATACAGATTCGACGCGTTGAGGTTCATGCCGCAGACGGAGTTCAGGCGGATCTTGCCGCCGTCGTAGGGCAGCTCGTTGAACGCCCAGAGAAGGATCGGCTTGTTCAGCGCGCGGTCGATCGTCGGCGCGAGGTGCCCTAAATGGAACGTGCCGCTGATGATCGCGACCGCGTCCACGTCCTCGGACTTGAAACGCTTCGCCGCCGCCTGCGCTTCCGCTTTCTCGATCACGGGCGCTTCGATGATCACCCAGTCGATATCTTCGATCGAGCGCAGGTCTGCCTGCGCTTCTTTGTATATTTCCAGCGCCGCCGCCACGTCGTAGGTGTATCTGCCGAGGCAGCAGACGCCGATCTTCGCTCTGTATTTCATATTACCCGACCTCTCCGTTCACGATTTTATAGGTTGCGCGGAAATCCTCTTTGCCGATCCCGTGTTCCATACCCTTCGCGTAGACCGCGCGGGCGTTCTCCATGCCCGGCATCGGGAAGCCCTTCTCTTCGGAAAGCGCCGCGCAGATACCGAGATCCTTGTTCATATTCTCAAGGGAAAACGCCGTGGTCCAGTCGCGGTCGCGGATCTTCTCCGCCTGCCCGTCGAGATAGAAATTCTGTCCGCCGCCGTAGGAGATCGCGGTTTTGAACGCGTCCGCGCCGATCCCGCAGCGGCTCGCGAGCGCCAGCGTTTCGTTCACGCCGTTCTGGATCTCGGCGACGAGGGTGTTGTGGCAGATCTTCATCACAAGCCCCATACCGTTGCCGCCCATGCGGATGATATTGCTGCCCATAAAGCCGAGCACCGGGCGGACCGTCTCGAACAGGTCTTCGTCGCAGCCGACGTAAATGCCCAGCGTCCCGGCGATTGCGGCGGGCTTCGATTTGACCACAGGCGCGTCGGCAAACTGCGCGCCGGTCGCCTTGACGCGCTTCGACAGCTCCACGGACACGGACGGGTCGATCGTGCTCATGTCAATATAGATCTTGCCCGCTTTCATTGCCGGAAGAATTTCTTCGCACACCGCGCGGGAATGCTCGGATTTGGGGACCATCGTAATGACGATATCGCTGTTTCGGGCGACCTCGAGCGCGTTTTCGCACCCGACCGCGCCGAGCGACGCGAGCTTTTCCGTTTTTTCCCGCATCACGTCGAAGACGAACACTTTGCCGTCGTGTTTTTTGATAATGTTTTCGCACATGGACTCGCCCATAATGCCGAGCCCGATAAAACCGATGTTCATTTTGTTCCCCTTTCTGATCGTGGAGGAAGCCGAAACCGTTTCGTCTCCCCGCGTGGAAATGAAAAGTGAAAAATGAAGAATGAAAAATTTCGGAAAAGCGCTTCGCGCCTTTTTATTATAAACATAGCATTAAAACAACTTCCGACGCCGAAATATCCTTTATCATGGTAGATATAATGAACAATCACAATATAATCAACGATATAAACGTCGAAAGATCCAGAGAAGAAAAAGTTACACTTATATATAATCGGGGTACGGGGTGGAACCCCGTCCGCAATTTTTTATTTTTCACTTTTCATTTTTCACTCCGCAACGGAATGATCCGCATTTTGCAAATCATTCCGTTGCGGTTTTGTCCCAGGCGTCGCAGAAGATCCCGAGGCCCTGCGCGGTATACGGGTGCGCCATGCTCGATTTGTATACCGCAAGGCCCGCAGTCACGATATCCGCGCCGGCAACGGCGCAGTCGACGATCTGCTTCGGGCTTCGCACGGCGGCGCAGATGATCTGCGTTTTGCCGTAATACCCGTAGTTTTTATAGATCTTCACGATGTCGGCGATGTATTTCTCGCAGTTCTCGCCGTTGTCCTCTTTCCAGCCGATGAAGGGCGAAACGAACAGCGAGCCGTTTTTCGCGGCGATGATCGCCTGCGAGGGTGTGAAAACGAGCGTGAGATTCGTGCGCACGCCCTTTTTCTCAAGCGCTCTCGCCGCGGCGACGCCCGCCGCGGTGCAGGGGATCTTGATGACGAAATTCGGGCTCACCGCGGCGAATTTTTCCGCCATGGCGATCATTTCGTCCTGATCGTCGAGGTGCGGGTCGATCTCGATCGAGATCGGGAATTTCTCATACCCTTCAAGCCCTTCCGCACGCACCCAGTCCGCCAGCTCCTTCACCACGGTCAGAAACGGCTTGCCGCTGTTCATCACGTGCTTCGGGTTCGTGGTCACGCCGTCGATACCGAATGTCGAATAGGCCTCTTTGATCTCGTCCAATTTTGCACTGTCAAGAAAATACTTCATTGTGAATTCTCCTTATTTTTAATGAAATTATGTTCATGCGGGCGCTGCCCGGGATCGTGCGTTTTTACTTCTCTTTTGTATCGTATTTTTCCGGGAACAGCTCGGCGAGCCGCTTTTTACCCAGCGGATAGAATATTCCAAGGCTCAGCGCCATCACAAGGCACATTGCGCCGGGCAGTATCGTGGAAAGGGAATACATCCTTGTCACGGCTTCGGCGGTGACCGCCTTCGCGTCGTAGCCGATCCACACCAGCATCTGCGTGCCGAGCACGCCGGCGAGCGTCTGACCGAGCTTTCTTGTGAACGAGAAGAACGCGTAGCTCGTGCCCTCCTCGCGCTGACCGGAAAGCCGCTCCTGATAGTCGATCACGTCCGTCACCAGCGCCCAGACCTCGAGTACCAGGAACGTCATGCCCAGACCTGACAGGAAGCAGAACCCCAGAAATACCCAAACGTTCGTCGTTTTCATCACCCATAATACAAGATACGCGATTCCGGAGAACAGCATTCCCACGGCACAGAGCTCTTTTTTGCCGAATTTGCGGACAAGCGGCTGCAGCACCGGCAGCAGCAGCGCCATAGGCAGATAGGTGAAGACCGTGAACAGTCCGTAAAGACCGGGCTTTCTGAAGTAATCCTTAAACAGATAGTTATACATCGACTGTGTAAAGAATTGTGCGGCGATCAACAGCATCGACGCGATGCAGAGCATGATAAACGGGCGGTTCCGCAGCAGCGTGCGTACCGTTTTTCCGACGTTCACCTTCGCCTCGTTCGGCGCGGCGGCGACGCGCTCGCGTGTCATTTTATAGCTGAACTGATAGATCAGGATGCTAAGCGCGGCGAGAATGATCGTTCCGATCAGGATCTTCTGCGCGTCAAGATTTTTGATCTCTTCTCCCGAGGCGTCGATCGACGTGGAATAGACGAACATCGGCAGCAGGATCTGCGCGGGCGTACCGCCGAGCCCCGCGCCGATGGAGCGGAACATCGAAAGAGATGAGCGCTCCCCCGGATCGGTCGTAATGACCGACGCCAAAGAGCCGTAGGGGATATTGACCGCAGTATACATCATGCCGTAGCCGATGTAGGTGATATAGGCGTAGATAAGGTATTGATTTTCCGTAAGTTCCGGGATCTTCAAGAACATCAGGATCGCGAAAATCGCCAGAGGCAGCGACGCCCAGCGAAGATAGGGACGGTATTTGCCGTTTTTGCCGGGATTGTGCTTATCGATGACGGCTCCCCAGATCGGATCGTTGATCGCGTCCCAGATCCGCGCAACAAGGAACAGAATAGTTACCTTGCCTGCGGAAATATAGAGCGTGTTCGTGTAGAACATCTGCAGAAACGAACCGACCAGGCCGAAGGTCAGAAGACCCGCCGCGTCGCCGAGAGCGTAGCCGATCTTCTCGGAAAACCCGATCCCGTAAGTCGCACCCGACGGGACGTTTTTATTCTTTGCCATAACCGCGCCTCCTATTATTTAACGGTTTTAATTAATTGTATTATAGAATGCAAAAGCCGGTTTGTCAAGAGAGAAACCCGACAAACCGGCACATAATTACGCTTTTTTTCCAAGGGCAGAGAAAATGCTGAAAAAGGCGGCGATCCTGCGGAAAAGCTCCCGCAGGCGGAAGATCGGGCTGTCCTCGGTGAAATACCGGTAGGACCTGTTCGCGTCGATCCTCTCTTCGTTCACAAGAAGCCGGCGGAACACGCCGCTGCCGCGGGTGGGGCCGGAATAAACGGTATTGACCGTGTCGGAGCGGAAATCGATGCGCATATTCGTCACGGTGGCGTTGAAGCTGTCGCCCTCCTCGCGGAAGCCGGTGCAGTTGCCGCCCGCGCCGCTCCACCAAAAGCAGAAGCAGTTGTCGTAAACGCTGCGCCCGCCGTTGACGCTGCGGAAGCCCGTCTGGAACTGATCGCTGTAACAGTAGGTATAGAGATTGTTGCCGGCTTCCTCCACAAAACCGCAGGAGCCCTCGTACAGCTCCCAGTCGATCTGATACAGCGGGTGGATATTCGTCAGGCTGTTGCCGCCGGAACGCACGATCACGCCCGTGCGGACGTAGCCGATGCGGATGTTGGTGAGCGTATTGTCATAGCCCTCGAGCAGGATCCCCACGGAATCCGCCGCGCTGTTGCCGATGATGTTGATATCCCGGATATCCGCGTCGGAGGAGCCGGAATTCGCGCCGTATTTGATATGCAGGCCGACGACGGTGTTCTTGATCGACGTATTCTGCACCTTCGTCTCGCGCCCGGAGTCGATGCTCACGCCGTCCGCGATCCCGCTGCCGTCGATCACGCCGCCGTACAGACCGTAATTGCTTCCCGCGACCGCGGTCGTGTTATAGGGATCCTTGCCGCCCAGCGCGATCACCGCGCCGCCGGTGAAATCTTCCGTCGCCCGGACGACGGCGAAATTCGCAAGCTGCAGATCGACGCTCTTCGTCGGATCGGCGGGCGTGCGCAGCGGGTGCGACACGAGATATTCCCCGTCCGGAAAACAGATCGTCCGATTGGGATGCGCGTCGATCAGCGCCTGCAGCGCGTCCGCCACGTCCTCGCCGGTATCCGCCGCAACGTAATCCGTGACGCACAGGGCGCCCGGCAGATCGGCGGCCTGAACGGCGCAGCTCAGCGCCGAGAGCAGCAGAAGCACGGCAAGAAAACAAGCCGTCGTTTTTTTGATGGATCTGATGGTTTTCATTTCCGATTCCTCCGTTATTAAATGAGACTTTGCGTATTCGTCTTTGATCTCTTGTTTCAGCGGTCAGTTTTTAAGTGTGGAGTTTGAAGTGTGAAGAGTGGAGTGAAGGACGGGCTCCGCCCGTACCCGATTGTATAGTGGTTAGTGGCAAGTGGGTAGTGGATAGTGGTTAGTGGCCACGTTCTGCTTCTATTTCATCCAACCATTTCAGCTTTAAAGCGCCGAGTTTTGAAAATTTATCATAACCAAGGAGCTTATACAGCCAACGATGTTTTTCATATAAATATGCAGATTTTTGATAAAAATGAATCTCGCGCGGTATGATCTCGACAGTATCGGGAAATCCTTTTGACATAGGAATTAACTCGCCGTTGACTTCGTATACGACATACTTTTTTTCGGAGTACGGCTTCTTTATCGCTGCTTCATAAAAAACAGACTCATAATTATTGTTTTTTATAAAATCCTCCCTGTTGATACATATATATACCGCTACGAGGTACTTCTTTCCGTTTTGTTCGGTACCGACAAAGAGTTCCGGCATCATGAATTTGTCGACTTCTTCATCATCTGACGGAATGATAGAAAAATACAGGTTAAAGTTATCCTGAGAAACATTTTCTATTATTTTCAGAGCGGTTTCTTCATCAATGGTCGTAAAACTGCATTCGGAGATAGATTTATAATACTCGGTGTCCTCGCCTCCTTTTATGAGTATCGGAGGATCGTCTGCATTTTCAGCGGGTTTGAGATACAGCACCATTTTCTGGGGAAATGGTGCTAATTGTATTTCATCAAAACTGACTTCATCCAGTTCTGGCTCTATGATTGGCAGATAGTACGGTTTTTTATATTCATCTACACATATAAAACAATATATAATAACCCCGATCACTATCAATGCAATAAAAAGAACTGCAAAACATGTTCTCTTTTTTTTCATTTATAATCCTCCGGGAAAACAAATAATTAATTTTCAAATGTCAGTATAAGCTCTGCTTTTGAATAGGTGAGGGGCTGTACATCGGTAAGTGAACCACCCTCAATTATCCAATATAACAAGATCTATTTAACACTGAACAATCCGATCATATACGAAAAGTAAAATCTAAGCACATATATGATCCAAGTCGCGAAGCGACTTCCTTCACTCCACTCTTCACTCTTCAAACTCCACACTTGAAAGAGGGAGCGAAGCGACCGCCGACCGCTGACAATTATCATATAAATATCAATATCCGATTGAAATAACGCTCTGCGCGCCGACGTCAGCGGTAAACGCAAACGTATATACCCCGCTGTCGGGCGAGGCGCCGGTCACGGCGAAGGGCTTGCCCGACGCGTCTTTTTCGATCGCGGTCACGCTGACTTCTTCGCCGTTCAGCGTCACGGAAGGCGCTTCTTCGGAATGGATGCGCACGGTGTATTCTCGCGATGTGAATGCGCGGTCGCCGTCAAACGACCCTTCGGCGGGATCTACCGTCAGCGTCTGCGCGCCGTCCGCAGAGCGGAGCGTGATATCCGTCGTGCGGAATTTTCCGTCCTTATAGGCGACGGTCTCGCAGTCGTCCTCATAGAGCACGGTCTTCGCGTCGGCGTTCTCATCGGGATAAACGTCGAGCGTCAGACGGCTCCAGTCGCCCGCCTTCGTGCTCTCCATATTGTCCGCGAGCGCGAGCACGCTGCCCTTCTTAACAAAGACCGGAGAGGTGTCGAGCCCGTGCGTCGCCGTGATCGTTGCGGGGCCTTCGAATACCTCACCCGTCCACACGTCGATCCATTCGCCGTCGGGCAGAAATACCTCGCGGCTGCACGCGCCGTCGGTCAGCACGTCGAAAAAGATATGCGCGTGGTTGTTGCCGTCAAAATACTCCGCGCGGATCGTATGCGTGGAATTCGCGGGCAGCTTTCCGCTCGTTAACGTCTTGTCGTACACGTTCCACGCGTCGATCACGAGCTCGTCGTCGACCCAGAGGCGGAAGCCGTCGTCGCTCATCACGCGGAAGAACACCGGCTCGTCGCCGACGTGGATCTCTCCGGTCCAGCGGGCGGTGAAATCATCCGAAACGCTCAGGCCCTCGGGCGCGTCAAACACCCAGTCATGCCCGATCGCCGGTTCGTATTTCACGACCTCCGGCTCGCCGGAAAACTCCCTGTTCGGGAAGTATTCCGCCAGAAGCCCCTCGTTTTCGCCGCAGGTGAACGAATAGCCTTGCGCGACGGCGTTCGCTTCGGCGATCGGCGCGACGAGGATGCTGTCGCCGAGCAGATACTCGTCGTTGCGGCTCGCTTCCTCATACTGCGGATAGTCGATGTCGAGCCGGCGGATCATCGGCAGACCCGTCTCGTAATTCTCGTGCGCGAGCGAATAGAACAGCGGCAGCAGGCGGTAGCGCATATCGATATAAGTATGCGCGACGCTCTCAAGCTGCTCGCCGTAGAGCCACGGCATGCGGGAATAGGGCTTCGTGCAGTGCACGCGCATGATCGGCGAGAGCGCGCCGTACTGCAGCCAGCGGGCATACTGATCGCTTTCGACCTCGCTCATATGGCCGCCGAGATCCGCGCTCACGTAGGGCAGGCCCATCCGCGCGCCGCCGTAGACCGCGTTGAAGATCTCTTTCTGAAGCGAAGAAGCGCTCGTGCCGACGTCGCCGGTCCACTGCAGCGAATAGCGGTGCGCGGCCAGCTCGCTCGCGTATTCGAGGTTGCCGTTGCCGATGCCGTCCACGTTCGCCATGATCGCCGGACGGCGGGCGTATTCGCCCTTTTTCGCGACGGACTCGTAATAATCCTTCGTGATCTCATAATATGCGTACATTCCGGTGGTGTAAGTCGAAAGCCCGTCGGTCACGGGGCGGACGGTCGTCCACCAGTTGCGGTCGTACCACCACCAGTCAAGGCCCTGCTTCAGCACGCTTTTCAGATTATAATTGCGGTAAAAAACTTCGGGATAGTCAAGCAGGGTATTCGTTTTCCACGTCGGCTCGGGATGGTCGTTGAAAACAAGCGACACGCCCTTTTCGTGCGCGGCGTCGGTAAAGCGCTTCATATTCGGAAAATCGTTTTTGTTCACTTCATACCCCGTGCCGCTGTCGGCGTCGCGCCAGTCGGTGTCGATGACGAGCACGTCCAGCGGATACCCCCGCTCGCGGTAGTCGTCGATCTGCTGCAGGGCGGATTCTTCCGTGTATTCATAATAGCGGGAATCCCAGAAGCCGAGCATCGTCAGCGGCAGCATCTCGCTGCGGCCGGTCAGCTCGACGAAATCGGCGGCGAACTGCTTATAATCCCCGCCGGGCAGAAAGACGAACACATCCTGCGCCTTGTTGTCGAGATCCCAGCCGTTGTTCGCTTTCGTCGCGTTCGGGGAATACCCCGCCTCGGAGGGGATCACGCGCGGGTTGTCGCAGAAATACCAGCTTTTCAGCGCGTCGGAGGGAGAGGGCAGATACTGCTTCGTATCGGTCTCGCCCGCGAAGCGCCAGAGCTCCGCGCCCGCCGCGTCCGTGATATAGCAGCCCTCGGCGCTCTCGGCGCCGGCGGGGAGATACACAGTATACGCGCCGGTCGAGATCACGCGGTACCCGTCCGCGGCCGCGTCGGTATACGCCACCTCGTCCCAGCCCGTGCGCTTCTGCACGGTGAAGGACGGGCGGTTTTCAAAGCCCTTGGGCCCCTCGGTCTCGATGCGCACGAGCGTATCGCTCAGAAGCTCGACGCGCACCTTGTTTTCCGTGACATACGAGGGCATGCCGTCCTCATATTTCGCGGGGTAGTATTTCGTTTTGCACGGCAGCCCGAGAAAAGAGCCGACCGTCAGAAACAGCGCCAGGATATAACAGATGATTTTGATCATAGAAACGCCTCCACTTTCCGACTCTATTCAGCATAATAATAATATATCATTTTTTGTTTCGGATTTCAATATTTTTATTGATTTTTAACAGATATTATTTATAATAAAACAAAAGAGATCCTGTTTCCGGGAGGCGGTAAAAATGGCCGAAGCAACGGCAAAGAACGCAACGAAACGCACGCTCCTGCTGCCGGTCGCAACGCTGGTCGGCGCGCTGCTCATGGGGTATTTATGGCGTGTGCGCGGCACGCACGGATGGGGCTCCTCATGGGGGCTTCTGAACGCGGGCTTCGTCTTCACGCTGTTTCTGACAGCGGCGGCGGGCAGAAAAAAGAGTCCCTCCCTGCCGCTTATTTCCCTTGCGGCGCTCTCGTTCATGCTCACTTCGCCCGCGTGGGGGACGCTTTTGAACCAGATCACCGGCGTTCTGCGCGTTACCACGCCCGACGGCGCCGAGGCGGAATATTTCATCAGCCCCGCGAGCGGCATCACGATGATGCTGCTGATGGGCTTCGGTCTTGCGGGCGCGTTCGGCGTGATGCTGGGCGGATGTTTTTCGGGCAAAGCGTGGCGCGTGCGCGACTATATCGCCGTCGCCGTGATTCTGCTCGCCGTGAACTACGCTGCGAAAGCGACCGTCGCCCACCTGTTCGTCAAGATCGCGGAGCCCGAGGCGGCGGCCGCCTTTGCCGACGGACTGCGCACGGCGGGACTCGACGACAACGTGTTCAAGGCGTATCTTGCGCATTACAACTCCGATCCGTGGGCGAAAAAGATCCTCGGCGGCAGAAACTATTACGCCTGCGTCTCCGCATTTTCCTCCGCGCTCGCCTCGGCCGCGGCAATTTTAACGACGCGATTTTTCGTGAAAGACAAATACGCCGCGAAGACCGGCGCGCTCGTCTGCGGCGCGTTCGCGTTCGCGATCACGCTCTCGGACCTGTTCTTTTTCTTCGGCGAGGGCGGCTACCGCATGGCGCAGGGCTTCTCCCTGCCGGAGAGCTTCGCCGCGTGGAGCCTCTGGGAGTATTTCACCGGATTCTTCGCGGGCGGGATCATCACGTTCTTCGTGCTGAAGACCGCGAACGCGGACGAACCCGCGACGCTTGCAGAGCGCTGTCCGGAGAAGGGGCGCGCCGCGATGTTCTTCCTGCTCGCCTGCTTCGGCGGGATCGGCCTGAACGTCGTGCGCCCGGTGCTTTTACGCTTCGACGAGACGAAGCTGATGATCCCCGCCGCCGTGATCGCCGGCGTCGCGGTGCTCGCGGTCTGCCTGCTGCTGTGTAAAAAATACGGTAAAACGTGGGAGAGGATCCCGTACGGGAAGCTCGTCCCCGCCCTCTGCGCCGCAATGATCGTATTCATCTTTATTATGTATATGTTCGCCGGCGACGGCAATATCAAGAACGTCGGGATGCTGCATAATATTCTCGTCTGCGTGTCCGCGGTCGTTTGTACCGTTTGGTGCTGTATTAAATTCTGATGCGTCGGGCGGATGCACTTCGCGGATATCGGGGATCGGGGATCGGATATCGTGCCTGAACCGCGGCTCAAATCATAGAATTAACAATTCGAGATCGGAAAACAGCATAACAGCCTATCATACAGGCACGATCCGCGAAATCCGATATCCGATATCCGAAATCCCGATTGACATTCCCCCGCTGCCCTGCTATAATTGCGTTAAATCAACAGAAGAAAGGTCTGGTTCTTTATATGATGAAAATCGGCGTGATCCCCAACTCCTTCGACGTGCCGTTCAAAGAGGCGGTCGCACTCGCGCGGGGCCTCGGCGTGCAGGGCCTTCAGCCCTACGTGACCGGCGGCGAGCTTTGTCCGGAGCGGCTTCTGCCCTCCGACCGGCGGGAGCTTCTTGCGTTCGTGAAGGATAACGGGCTTGTGTTCTCCGCCCTGTGCGCGGACTTCGGCATGCACTTCAACACGAAGGAGTTCAACGTGCCGGGCATCGAGCGTACCAAGCGCATGATGGATCTTGCAATCGACCTCGACACGCATATCATCACCACGCACATCGGCAAGGTCCCCGAGGACGAGAACTGCGCCGAATACGCGAATATGGTCAAGTCCATCGAAACGCTCGGCAGATACGGCGACGAGATCGGCTGCGTCTTCGCCACGGAGACCGGGCCCGAGAGCGCCGCGTCCCTCAAGGGCGTGCTCGACAAGGCGGATACGAAGAGCGCGAAGGTCAACCTCGACCCCGCGAATTTCGTGATGGTCGCCGGGCAGGATCCCGTCGAGGCGGTATATATTCTGAAGGATTACATCGCCCACACCCACGCGAAGGACGGCCGGCACCGCGACCTCGGCGCCGGCGAGCGCGCCCTCGGTCAGGGCAGCGTGCCGTGGAAGGAGTATCTTGCGGCGCTCAAAGACGTGGGCTACGACGGTTTCCTAACCATCGAGCGCGAATGCGGCGAGGACCGCGTCGGCGATATCCGCATCGCGGCAGAGTTCCTGCGCGAACAGCTTAGTCAGTTATATTGATTTCGGGAGGAATATCAAAATGTTGAAAGTCGGTATTATCGGGTGCGGCGGCATTTCCAACAGCCATATGCACGGATATCTTGAGATGAAGGACCGCGTCGAAGTGATCGCCTGCTGCGACATCGACGAGCCGAAAGCGCAGGAATACGCGGAGCGCTACGGCATCGCGCATTACTACAACAACTGCTGCGATATGCTGAAGGCGGAGAAGCTCGACCTCGTGAGCGTCTGCACCTGGAACAACGCCCACGCGGAATGCTCGATCGCCGCGCTGAACGCGGGCTGCAACGTCATCTGCGAAAAGCCCATGGCGATGAACGCAAAAGAGGCGGTCGCCATGAAGGAAGCCGCCGACAGGAGCGGGAAGCTTCTGATGCTCGGCTTCGTGCGCCGTCACGGCAACGACGCGCAGTCCGCCCGCAGACTCGTCGAAAACGGCGAGCTGGGCGAGATCTATTACGCGCAGGCGAAATATCTGCGCCGCTGCGGTTTCCCGGGCGGCTGGTTCGGCGACAAGTCCCTTTCCGGCGGCGGTCCGCTGATCGACCTGGGCGTGCACGTGATCGACCTGATGCGCTACATCATGGGCTGCCCGAAGCCGGTCTCCGTCTTCGGCGCGACCTTCGATAAGCTCGGCACCCGCCCCGGCATCAAGGCCACCGACTGGGTCAGCGAGACCCGCATCGCGAAGCCGGTTTTCAACGTTGAGGATATGGCGGTCGCCATGATCCGCTTCGACAACGGCGCGGTGCTGAATCTCGAGACGAGCTTCAACCTCAATCTGCCCAACAACGAAGACGGTCTCAAGCTATACGGCAGCAAGGCGGGCCTTTCTGTCTCCGCGCCGTTCACGCTTTACACCGAATACGACGGGCAGCTGGCGGATATCGCGCTCAGGGGCGAGAACGATTTCAATTTCCATCGCGATTTCGACCGCGAGATCAAAAACTTCGTCGACGCCGTCGAAGGCAAGGCGGAGTGCATCGCCCCCGCAGAGGACGGCGTGGAGCTCATGCGCATCCTCGACGCGGTGTATGAATCCGCGAAGACGGGCAAGAGCGTTGATATTGTAAGATAGATCCAGATATGCCGGGTTGCAGAGCAGCCCGGCATATCTGGATCTCGGATATCGGGTATCGGATTCCGCGGATCGTGCTTGTAAAAATCAACTCTTCCTGCTCTTTCCCATTTTCGCGGAGTTCATTCTACGATTTAAGCCGCAATTCGGGTACGATATCCGATCCCCGTTTCACGATATCCGACAATCAAAACCGGAAAGGATCCCTCATGCTCCATAACTCTGTTTTCATCCGGGATCTCATGTCCCGATACCACTACCCCGCGGCGGCGGCCGACGTCTTTACCGCCGTGGAAGACCGCCTCGACAATGAGCCGGAGTTCGGCGATGCGTTCGACCGGATCGCGGACGGTTTTCTTTATAAAAAAACGATCTCCTTCGGCGAGGCGCTGCGCATGATCGACGCCCTTGCAAAAGAATACGGCGTGCATCAATACACGCTTGAATTTGTTTTTATCATGAACGGCGCCGAGGAAGCGAAGCGCCGGTACGCCGCGGCGGGCCTTGCCGACGAGGTGTTTTTCGACACGTGGGACGACCTGCGCTGCAAGCTGCTCGAGTGCATGGAGTGCGACGGCGTACCCGGCACCTCGGTCGGCGGCTGGTACGGCAGGTTTTTCGACCTGTCGCTGCGCGGTTTCGGCAGGTTCGAATACGTGCCGACCGTGTTCGACTGGGATCTCGAATACACGATGCAGTGCGGCAGGGTATTCAAGCCCGGCGACCTGTATCTCGATATGCACATCCCCTCCTCCGGCGTTCCGCTGACGGACGAGATCCGCTTTGATTCCTATAAAAAAGCGTACAAGGCGTACGCGCATCTGTTCCCCGAAGAGAAGATCGTGATCGGCACGATGTCATGGCTTCTTTACCCCGCGCACCGCAGATTCCTGCCGAAAAACTCGAACATTCTGCGATTTATGGACGACTTTGAGCCGGTCAGTTTCGAGATCAAGGATAAATTCTATTACGACTGGCGCATTTTCGGCGCCGCCGCCGGAAAACCTTATGAAGAACTTCCGCGCGATACCTCGCTGCGCCGCTCCTGGGCCGACTGGATGGCGTCGGGGAACAAAGCAGGCGACGCATTCGGCATATTCCTGTTTGACGGAGAGAAGATCATCCGATGAAAAACAAAAAAACGCAGCGCGCCGTTACAAGCTGCGGCGAGCGCATCGTCTACACGCTCGAGTACAAAAAAGTCAAGAACATCAACCTCCGCGTGCATCCGGACGGGGAGGTTTTTGTTTCCGCGCCCCTGCGCTGCCCCGTGGAACAGGTCGACCGTTTCGTAACTGAAAAGGGAGGATTCATCTTCGCCGCGAGGAAAAAGCTCGAGGATCGTCAACCACCCGAACAGAAAAAATTCGAAAGCGGCGAAACGTATCCTCTTCTCGGCCGGACATATCGTATCGCGGTCGTCAAAGCGGAAAACGAGCGCGTGCAGACCGAAGAGGACGTTATTTATATCTACGCGAAGAACCCGGAGGATACCGCGCGCAGGCAGAAGCTGTTCTCCGAATGGCTCATGCGCCGCTGCGAAAAGGTCTTCGGCGAAATGGCGGACGCGGTCTATGAAAAACTCAAAGTCTACGGCGTGCCGCACGCCGCGATCACGATCAGGGATATGAAATCCCGCTGGGGCTCCTGCAAGCCGTCCGAGAATAAAATCACGCTGAACAAACAGCTGATCAAAGCGGATGAAGAATGCGTCGAATACGTGATCGTGCACGAATACGCGCATTTTCTGCACCCCGATCACTCCCCCGCGTTCCACGCCTTCGTCGCCTCGGTCCTGCCTGACTGGAATGCGCGCAACGCCCGCCTGAAAAAAGTCGAGATCGTCAAGGGGCAGTGAGACGCCCGCAACACGCAATGACAAAACGGGACGCCGGACGCGTCCCGTATTGTCATTGCGTGTTGTGTTTTGCGTGTTGTGTTTTGCGTGTTGCGTTTTGCGTTTTGCGTGATGGTGTGCCCGACCGAGCCGCGCGGCAAAGCCGCTGTGATTGCCGCTGAAGACAGTCCCCCGGACTGTTTTCTTAACGCGTCAA
>JAFRPB010000078.1 GCA_017429345.1 Clostridia bacterium
CTTTCGTCTGCTCCGTCGATTTCCCATTGTAGCATTTCTTTCAGAACCCGGCAAGGGCATGCCCCTCCGGGGTGGCTGCCGGTGTCCTCCGGCTCGAAATCTAAAAACTGATTCTTTGCCAACGATAATTATACACTAAGGCGCGTATTCCCGTTCCGTCCGAATTTATCTTAATCCGCTCCGGCAGATCGAAAACTGTTGACGCGCGGAAAAATATCAGATATAATATGATAAAGACAAACTTTCCTATGATAAAAACGAAACGGAGGTCAATCATGAAAAAAATGATCAGTATTCTTTGCTGCGCGGCGCTGCTTTGCTCCGCCGCCCCGCTCGCCGCATCCGCCGCCGACACGACAGGAAACGGCTCTTACCGCATTCTTTCCCCCTATGAGGACGTCGTCTGGGACGGCGACGGCGCGTGGGGCGCCTACAAAGGCAATCTGCACACGCATTCCACGGTGAGCGACGCGGAGATGGATTACAACGAGATGATCCTCGAGCACTACCGGCAGGGCTTTGATTTTCTCGCCATGACCGACCACGGCGTGACGGGCAAGGCGTGGAACGAGGAGCCGACGCATCTGCCGCTGTATCTTTATCAGTATATCGCGGGCAGGAAAACGACGCGCCTGACCGAGGAGGAATACGAGGGCGTCACGACCGGGACCTATCCCGTGGACGGCGAGATGCGCGGTTATAAAATGACCTGCGTCACGGGCGGCAACGAGCTGAACGCCCTGACGATCACGAAATGCCACGTTAACGGCATGTTCCTGCCGGAGCACGTGGGCGACAACTACCTCGGCTATGAGGACGACCACGAGGGCGCGGTCCGGCTTGCCGACGAGGCGGGTGCGATCTCCTTCATTAACCACCCCGGCGACTGGCTGCATTCGAACCGCGATATCAATACCGTTTCCGACCCGGAGAACGTGAAATATTTCTCGGATATTATTCTGAAATACGACTCCTGCCTCGGCATGGAGGTCTTCAACGAGCGGAACCACGTGACGCCGTACGACAGGATCCTCTGGGACAACGTATTAATGGAATGCCTTCCCTACGGCAAACGCGTGATCGGCTTCTCCAACAACGACGCGCATTATTTCTCGCACATCGATTCCTCGTTCTCCGTCTTCATGATGCAGGAAAACAAGGTCGAACAGATCAAAGACACCATGCAGAGCGGCGCGTTCTTCTGCGTGACCAGAGAGCTGGGCGGCAACGATCTGATCGGACCCGCCGAGGGCTTTGATGTGCGCTACAGCGAAAACGCCTACCCGATGTTCAAAGAGCTGACCGTCGACGGGCACAAGGTCACCGTGCGCGCCGCGGACTGCACGAGTCTTCAGTGGATCGCGAACGGCAAGGTCATCGCGAAGCAGGAGATCGACCCGCAAAGCGGCGAGACGACGTACGTTCTGGACCTCGATACGATCGAAGGCGCGGAGGATTTCTTATACATCCGCTGCGAGCTCTTCGGCGAGGGCGGCTGCACGCTCTCGCAGGCGCTCGTGATCGACGACGGCAGCGAGCCTCAGGAATATACGCCCGATACCTCGTCCCGCGCAAAGGCAAAGTCTTTCTGGGACAGATTCCGCGCGCTGCGCATCTTCGTGCTGATCCGCCTCATCATCGATTCGATCAAGAATCGGTAAAAGCTGATCAATGATACAACGTCTCCCGGATATACTAATCCGGGAGGCGTTATTTATATGGAAATAATATTATCTCCGGACGTGCTCGCGCGGTTCCGGAAAACGCTCGCCGCGGACGAGAAGTCGGACGCGACGGCGGGGAAGTATCTGCACGCGGCGAGGGATTTCGCGGGATTTCTTTCCGGGCGGGCGGTCACGCGGGACCTTGCGCTCGAATACAAGAACACGGTGCTCGAGCGGAAATACGCGCCGAAAAGCGTCAACGTAAGCGTCGCGGCGCTGAACAGCCTGTTCGCGTTCCTGGGGCTTTCGGGGTGCAGGCTGAAAGCGATGAAGATCCAGAAGCGCGTGTTCGCGGACGAGAAGGCGGAGCTCACAGAAACGGAGTATCACCGGCTCGTGGACGCGGCGCATAGGATGCGCAACGGGCGGCTGGCGCTGATCCTCGCGACGATCTGCGCGACCGGCATCCGCGTGAGCGAGCTCAAATTCATCACGGTCGAGGCGGCGCGCAGGGGCGAGGCGACCGTCACCAACAAGGGCAAGACGCGGGCGGTGCTGATCCCGCGGGAGCTGCAGAAAAAACTGTTGAAATACGCCCAGAAACGAAAGATCACGGCAGGCGCGATCTTCGTTACGCGCGGCGGGAAACCCGTGGACCGGACGAACGTCTGGCGCGAGATGAAGAAGCTCTGCGCGGCGGCGCGCGTCGATCCGGCGAAGGTGTTTCCGCACAACCTTCGGCGTCTGTTCGCCCGCAAGTTCTACAATCTCGAAAAGGATATCGCGAAGCTGGCAGACCTTCTGGGGCACAGCAGCATCGACACCACGCGGATCTATATCATGTCCACCCGGAAAGCGCACCGGAAGCAGATCGAGAGAATGCGGTTGGTGTGCTGACGCGCGAAACCGACGGCGACCGCAACCGGTAACACGGCAGACCTCTGCCGTTTTGAACGGCGTTGCGGACGGGTGAATAAAATGAATCCCGTCCCGGCGGCGTTCAACGAGGATCATCATAAAAAACCGGTATTGCGCACAGGTTGTAGGGGCGGGCATGACCGCCCGATCGACGGCGAAGGCATCCCCGCCCTTGCGGTGGGGGTGGCAAGGCGGAGAATTTAACCTGCCCGACGCACAGTGTATATTTCGACGATTACCGTTTTTTAACGCGATCTCGGCATTCCTCACCCATCCATAACGGATGGGGTTCGGACCACCGGCGGGCGGTCATGCCCGCCCCTACAATGGCGCCCGACGAAAATCATCCCGGACAACAAAAAAACCGCCCTGCGGCGGTGTGCAACGGAATCCGTATTCCGTTGTAAACGGTTTCCGTTAGGAACGAACGGCGGCGGGGAGAAATCCCGGAAACGATGAAAAACGACAATGCAAAGCAGTCCCTTTTCAATTATTCCTTTGAAAGGGGCAGTTTATGTTACAAAAATCATAATTTCCGCGCGTGTTTTACATAATATTTACATTCATATATTGCACGAGACTGATTTTTGTGATATTATTATGATGTTATGTAGCGTTTTGCGCCCATTTTTTACAACGGAATACGGATTGTGTTGTAAACGGGGCAAACGCCCGAACGATCATATTTTGGGAGGAATCTCTATGCAAAAAGCTTTCAGAAAACCCCTTGCGGTCCTGCTCTCGCTGGTGATGGTTCTCACCGCGTTTTCGGTTGGATTGACGCCTGTGGTTTTTGCGGGCATCACCGCGGAAGGTGAATTGCCTGTATTAACCTTTTATGTTCCGGAAACGATTTATCTGAATGCGTCCGACAATCAGACGTTTCAATATTTCATCAACCGGGAGCAGACTGACGCGGGCGCATTGCGCACCGCACAGGATACTACGGGACTGATTTATTTTAGCTGTCCCGATGCAACCGAAATAACGAACCTGACTTGTGACGGAGCAAGCGTGAATCTGAGCACGACCACGCCCTCGGATACCACGCTGAAAGCCACCGTAAATGCCGGCGCACTTTTCTCCGCGATTTCTATGAACGGTACAACGCTGGTGCCGTGGACGGTTACGTTCACTTACGCGGGCAATACGCATACTGCAACTGCTTATTCCGTTGCCTATGCGCCGAATCGTAACGTGACCGGAAACGGTGGTTACGGTTACAGCTACCACAACGGTAACACAGGGTGGGCGTCCGGTTTGATTTGGATTCAAGGCGCCCATGTAACAGGTACTGCCGTATCAAATGAACATGATAGCAGCAATGGGAATCGCAGGTTGGGCTATCAGGTGATAAGCGGTAACACGAAACTGGATCCTCTCGCAAACGGTGTAGGAGGCGACACCTCTACTTCCGGACATTCACCGCATGAGTATGTAACAACAACTGTGCCATTCACAGGCGCGACTGATTCAGTCTCTTCTTGCTATTGTGTAGCTAAAGTAGATAGTGGACAATTCAATAACAGCGATCAATGGATTACGCACAACGATTATAATGCTACGAGCGCTGAGCTTACGGTAGACAAATCAAGGTATTCGAATATTTCTCAGATACCGAATCTGAAACTCGGTTTTTACGTGACAGATTGGGATAACGTTACGAACTATAAAAACTGGTATGTATCCGATGCTTCGGATGTTATTGTTTGGAGTGGCAACACACCGACGCTGCCGGTACCTTACAGCAACAAAACACTTGATATTCTTGAGCATGGTTATTTTTGCGAAGATATAATTGCGAATGCTTTCTATCAAAATAGAGTCGGAACCATTTTGAGACATAGCCAAGGGGAGACAACTCCTACTCTTGCTGCTGTAACGGAAGGTTCTGTAGGACTGAAATATCAAGAAGCAATTAGCTATGATATATCATCGCTTGCCGCCGGAGAAACAGCATTTCGTCTGTTCCGTGGCGCATGCACAGGTAAATCGAGTTCAGGATCGACAGCAGCATGGCCGATGTCTTTCTGCGCTGTCAGTCTGAAGATCACTGCCGTGGATAAGAGCGATCTGCGCACGCTGGTGAGTACCTGCGTCGGTTCCTATATGCAGCAGTATTATTCCACTGCTATGTGGAACACGTATGTCACTGCGCTGCAAAATGCTGAAATTGCTCTCGGCGATCCGGCAGCATCTGCTGACGATATTTCCTCTGCTGTTACTAATTTGACTGCAGCGAAAAACGCTTTGGTCCGCGGCACGGGTACGGCTACTGTAAATCACGTCAGTGCTTCCGGCGCGACGTTGGGCACGGAGACGAAGACCTTTTCCTACGGCGAGACCGTAACCGTCTCCGCAAACACCTATCCCGGCTATAATTATACAAGTGCCGATCCCGCTTCGCTCACAAAAGCAGACGTTACTGAATCTTCTCTTTCATGGACACTGACCTATACTCCCCGCACCGACACCGCCTACACCGTGCACAGCTACTATATGAACGTCGGTGGCAATTACACGGGCGTTGCGGCCGCGGATTCCACCGGCACCGGTACCACGGAAGCCGTCATTTCGGCAGCTTCCATTGCCAACGCCCCCGCTCACTTCTCCTTCGACGACGTGAACAGCGACGCGAGCGTTGAGATCGCAGCCGACGGCTCCGCCGAGATTAACCTGTATTATTCCCGCGATCAGTACACCGTCACGTTCGTCAGCGGCGCGACCGGCGCGACGCTCGACACGCAGACCGTCTATTACGAGGCGGACGCGACCGCGCCGGATGCTCCCGCATACGTTCAGAAGGACGCGGACGATCACTATAAATTCACCGGCTGGGACGAGGATTTCACGAATATCTCCGGCGACCTGACCGTGACTGCGCTTTACGATACGGAAGCCCACGACGCGTTCGGCGCGTACACGAACGGCGGCGATAATCACAGCCGCACCTGCGCAAACTGCAATTACGTTGAGACGAACGAACACGTCTGGAAATGGGTGACCGATACCGAGCCCGGCTGCGGGACTGCAGGCGTGAAGCATCAGGAATGCGAGAACTGCGACGCGGTGCAGAATGAAAATACCCCGATCGATCCGACCGGTGAGCACGTATTTGACTGGGTCATCGATCGCGAAGCGACCTGCGGCGCGGCGGGCGAAAAGCACGAGAAATGCTTAAACTGCGACGCGACCAGAAGCGAAGGCACCGTGATCCCCGCGACCGGCGAGCACGAGTTTGATTGGGTCATCGATCGCGCGGCGACCTGCGGCGCGGCGGGCGAAAAGCACGAGAAATGCTTAAACTGCGACGCGACCAGAAACGAAGGTACCGTGATC